>RFLL01000297.1 GCA_003693905.1 Alphaproteobacteria bacterium | reverse complement strand
TTCATGTTGGGCACCAGCACCGGATAGCGCACCCCCGAGCGCCGCCGCAGGCCGCGCAGCACCGCGTCGCTGTCGGCCATCTGCGGCACCCACCGCGGCGAAACGAACGCGCCGGCTTCGACCACCGGCAGGCCGGCGGCCGCAAGCGCTTCGATCAGCGCGATCTTGACCGTCGCGGGAACCGCGCGCGGCTCGTTCTGAAGGCCGTCGCGCGGTCCGACCTCGACCATCGTCACCCGGCGCGGCAGATGCATGACAACGCCCTCCCCGTCGCAACAGCCTTACGCCGCCGCCGACGGCGATCCGGAAGTCGGATCGAACGACAGCAATTCAGCTCCCTCCTCGACCAGATCCCCGGGCCGGTAATAGATCTCGCCCACCGTCCCGTCGGCCGGGGCCACCAGCGTATGTTCCATTTTCATGGCTTCGAGCACGATCAGCGGCGCGCCGCGCGAGACCGTCTGCCCGCTTTCGACATGCAGCTTGACCACCTTGCCGGGCATCGGCGCGGCGACCCGGTCGGCGCCGACGTCGTCTCCGTGCGCCGATTCGAGGGGATCGACGATCTCCAGGCGATGCGCGCCACCGTGCAGCATCACGGTCATGGCGCCGCGTTCGCGCACCACCGCGGCGGTGAAGCGGCGCCCGTCGAGATCGACCAGCAGCGAACCGTCTTCGCACAGCTCGCCGCGCGCCTCGACCTCGCCACCGGGCAGCACCAGCCGGTAACCGTTGCTCAGATAGTAGACGGTGATATCGATCTCGCGCCCGTTGTCGCGCAGCGACAGAATGCTGTGGGTATCGACGTTGAGGCGCCAGCCCGAAGAATCGAACCACGGCGAGAACGGTTCGCTGGATCGGCGCGCCTGCGCTTTGGCCTCGGCCCGTCGCAGGAGCAGCTCGGCCAGGCTGGCCACAGCGAGCACTTCGTCCGAAACCGGCCCCGGCACGGGGATCAGCTCGGCCTTGTGGCGCTCGATGAACCCGGTATCGACGGCCCCTGCGGCAAAGGCCGGGTGCGCCGCCACCGCGGCCAGAAATGAAAGATTGGTCGCCACCCCGGCGATCCGGGTTTCGGCCAGCACCCGGCGCAGGCGCACCAGCGCACTGGTGCGGTCGCGATCCCATACGATCACCTTGGCCAGCATGGGATCATAGTAGACGGTGATCTCGTCGCCGGCACGCACGCCGCTGTCGACGCGCACGTGGGCGTCTTCGGCCGGCAGATGCAGATGGCTGAGACGCCCCGTTGCGGGAAGAAAGTCCCGCGCCGGATCCTCGGCATACAACCGCGCCTCGATGGCATGACCGGTGATCGTCAGATCGTCCTGCCCGCACGGCAACGGCTCCCCGGCCGCGACGCGGATCTGCCACTCGACCAGATCCTGCCCCGTGATCATCTCGCTCACCGGGTGCTCGACCTGAAGGCGGGTGTTCATTTCCATGAAATAGAACCGCTCGCCGGTCACGATGAATTCGACCGTGCCGGCGCCGACGTAGTCGACGGCTCGCGCCGCGGCCACCGCGGCATCGCCCATGGCGGTGCGGTGCTGCGCCGTCAGGCCCGGGGCCGGAGCTTCTTCCATCACCTTCTGATAGCGGCGCTGAACCGAACAGTCGCGCTCGAACAGGTGGATCACGTGGCCGTGGGTATCGGCGAAGATCTGCACTTCGACGTGGCGGGGATGGGTCAGGTAAGCTTCGATCAGAACGCGGTCGTCGCCAAAGGCGGCCTGCGCCTCGCGCTTGGCCGAATCCAGGGCCGCGGCGAAGTCTTCGCGCCGATGCACGATCCGCATGCCCTTGCCGCCGCCGCCGGCCGACGGCTTGATCAGGACCGGAAAGCCGATTTCGTCGGCCGCCGCGGCCAGACGCGCCGGCGACTGGTCGGCACCGTGATAGCCGGGCACCAGCGGCACGCCGGCCTTTTCCATCAGCGCCTTGGCTGCGCTTTTCGAGCCCATGGCCCGGATCGCTTCGACCGGCGGCCCGATGAAGACCAGGTCGGCGGCCGCACAGGCCGCCGCGAAATCGGCGTTTTCCGCCAAGAAACCGTACCCGGGATGAACCGCCTGCGCCCCGGCCTTGCGGGCGGCGGCGATCATCGCGTCAATGTTCAGATAACTTTGCGTCGGCTCGGCAGGACCGATCGGATAGGCCTCGTCGGCGGCGGCGACATGGGCGGCGCGGACATCCGCCGTTGAATACACCGCAACCGTGCGCAGCCCCATGCGTCGGGCGGTGCGGGCGATGCGACAGGCGATTTCGCCCCGGTTGGCAATCAGAATCTTGTCGAACATGTCCCGGTCCCGTTCCACCCCCCCGCGTCGGCCTCGTTCTTTTCCGCTTGCCCCGGCTCAATCGGCACCGTGACGCAACACCAGATCCCGCAGGGTCACGATTCCCACCGGCTGGCGATGTTCGTCGACCACCAGGGCGCGCGACAGGGAAAAACGCACCAGCAGACGCACGGCGTATTTGATGTTCATGTCCGCCGGCAGGGTCAGCACCGGCTTGGACATGATCTCGTAGACGTTGACGCGATCGACCGAGCAATTCCTGGCGATCACCTCGCGCGCGATGTCGGAGACCGTCAGCAGCCCGGCCTCGTCGGCTTCGTCGCGCCGCTCGACGACCAGGGAGCTGACGCCGGCCTCGCGCATTTCCGCGATCGCCTCGCGCACCGTGGCCATGGCACCGATGGTGCGCACCGAAGGGGTCATCGCATCGCGGACCTTGGCATAATCGGTGGTGGTCATACGTCTTCCTCGATTTCGTGCTGTATTGCCGGCAGTTGCGATTTCAGACCGACCGCATCTTCGATTTCGATCTGCAACGCGATGCCGGAGCCCGGTTCCTCGTCGAAGTGTCCCGCCTTGGCGATCGTTTCCAGAATTTCACGTGCCAGCGGGGCCGCCACCACGAACAGCAGAACATCGCGGGCGCTGGTCAGGTCGAGGCCGAGAAACGTCTTCCCCGGTCTCAGGCCCTCGCCGCGCACGCAGGTGATGACCGTGCACCCGGTGGCCCCGCCTTCGCGCGCGGCACGCACCACCGCGTCGGTGCGGGTGTCTTCGACTATGGCCATGATCAGCTTGAAATGCATGGCACCTCCTCACCACCCCGGATCATCGTTCTGCGTCATCGCCGCTCCCGGCGACCCGCCGCCGGCGCAGCCATTCGCTCAGCATTGCATAGCCCATCACCGACATGATTGGAAACAGGCTGGCAAAGGCAATCAACCCGAAGCCGTCGACCAGCGGGCTGCGTCCGGGGATGCTGGACGCCAGACCAAGGCCCAGCGCGGTGACAATCGGCACGGTTACGGTCGAGGTCGTCACCCCGCCGGAATCATAGGCCAAGGGTATGATGGTGCGGATCGTGCGCAGGGTCTGCACGATTACAATCACGTAGCCGACCATGATATAGAGCGGCAACGGCGTGCCGGTGACAATGCGAAAGGCGCCGAGCGCAACCCCCACCGCCACCCCTACGGCCACCGCGATGCGCAGGCCCCAGGGGCTGATGGTCCCGCCGGAGACCTCCTCCGCCTTGAGTGATACGGCGATCAGCGCCGGCTCGGCCACCGTGGTGGCAAAGCCGATTGCCGCGGCGAACGCATAGACCCAGCCGTAATCGCGCCAGTCCGGCGTCCCGCCACCAGGGGCGACGTCCGCCGTCAACTGCCGGGCCATGGTTTCGCCGAGGGGAAACAGCGCCTGCTCAAGGCCGATCAGAAACAGGCTGAGCCCGATCAGAACATAGCCGAAACCGGCCACGAGACGACGCAGATTGGGGGGCCGCCGGCGCAGCACGAAGACCTGAAACCCGATCAGAATGACCGCGATCGGCGCCACATCGCGCACCGTGGCCCAGATCGTCCCCAGACTTTGCGCAAGCAGGTCCATCGAACGGGGGATCTCCCGGCTACACGATCATGCCGAAGGCCAGTACGAAGATCATCGGCATCAGACTGGCAAAGGCGATCAGGCCGAAACCGTCGAGCAACGGATTGCGGCCGCGGATCACGCTGGCCAGGCCGACACCCAGGGCGGTGACCAGCGGCACGGTGATGGTCGACGTGGTGACGCCGCCGGAATCGTAGGCGATGCCGATGATCTCTTCCGGCGCAAAGGCGGTCATTGCGACCACGATGACATAGCCGGCAATGATCAGATGGTGGATCGGCCAGCCCTTGAGAATGCGAAAGACCCCCAGCACCAGCGCCGCCCCGACGGAGACCGCCACCGTCAGGCGCAATTGCAAGGCATAGGTCGCGCGCGCGGCGTCGGTATCGGGGATGGCCCCGGCGGCACCGGCGACATCGGCCGCTTCGGCGGCGATCGCGATCAACGCCGGTTCGGCCACCGTAGTCCCGAAGCCGAGACAGAAGGCGAAGACGAGCAGGGCGCTCAGACTGCCTTTGCGGGCAAAGCTATGGGCCATGCTCTCGCCCAGCGGAAACAGGCCCTGTTCCAGGCCGTGCACGAACAGGCTGAGCCCGACAACGACGAACACGAGCCCGATCAGAACCCGCTCAAGATCGGGAAACGGCTGCTGCAGAACGACGATCTGGAAAAAAGCGACGACCAGGACGATCGGAACCAGATCGCGCGAAGCGCCGAGAAACATGCGCCACAACCGCAGCCACCACGGGCTGCGGCAGATACAGCGCACCAGCCAGGCACCGGCTTTCGGGCCGGGTCCGGATTGGCAACCGGGATTGGACGCAGGTGCGCAACCGGAGCCCGGCGCGCGCACGGGCGGGCTCAGTCCTTCATCCACGTCGGCTTGCGTTTCTCCAGAAATGCCGCCACCCCTTCGCGCCCTTCCTGCGAGGCGCGCTGGTGTGCAATGCGCTGCGCCGTATCTTCGACCAGGGCGTCATCGACGTGGCGCCCGCAGACGGCGAAGATCAGGTCCTTGGCCGCGACCTGCGCCTGCGGTCCGCCGCGCAGCAAGGCCCGCACGATGCGTGCGCCGGCGTCTTCCAACGCCTCGTCGGGCACGACCAGATGCACGAGGCCGGCGGCGCGCGCTTCCTCGGCGGTGAACGATTCCGCGGTCAGGAAGAAGCGCCGCGCCGCGCGCTCCCCGATGGCGGCAACGACATAGGGCGCAATGACCGAGGGGATCAGACCGAGGCGCACCTCGGACAGGCAGAAGTTGGCGGTCTGCGCCGCCACCGCGATATCGCAGCAGGCGACCAGCCCGACGCCGCCGCCATAGGCGGGCCCTTGGACCAGCGCCATGGTCGGCTTGGGCAGCGTGTTCAGGGTTCGCATCAGCTCCGCCAAAGCCCGGGCGTCGTTCAGATTTTCTTCTTCTGAATAGCCGGCCATACGCTGCATCCAGTTGAGATCGGCGCCGGCGGAGAAACTGCGTCCCTGTGCGGCGAGAACGACGGCGCGCACCCGCTCGTCGTCACCCAGACCGCGCAGCACCGTCGTCAGTTCGGCGATGAGCGTATCGTTGAAGGCGTTGTGAACCTCGGGCCGGGTCAGCGTGATGCGGGCCACGTGATCGTCGCCGATCTCTTCTATGAACAGAGGCCGCTGCATGGTTCCTCACATTCTGAAAACACCGAAGGTCGTGGGCTCGATCGGCGCGTTGAGGGCCGCGGAAATGCCCAGCGCCAGCGCCATGCGGGTATCGAGCGGGTCGATGATGCCGTCGTCCCACAACCGGGCGGAGGCGTAGTACGGGTGCCCCTGACGCTCGTACTGTTCCAGAATCGGCGTCTTGAAGGCGCGGGCTTCCTCTTCCGGCCACTCCCGCCCGGCCTTGGCCAGGGCATCGCGGCGGATCGTGCTCAGCACTTCGGCCGCCTGCTCGCCGCCCATGACCGAAATGCGCGCCCCCGGCCACATCCACAGCAGACGCGGGCTGTAGGCGCGCCCGCACATGCCATAGTTGCCGGCGCCAAAGCTGCCGCCGATGATGACGGTGAATTTCGGCACCCGCGCACAGGCAACAGCGGTAACCAGCTTGGCCCCGTCCTTGGCGATGCCGCCGGCCTCGTACTTGCGCCCGACCATGAAGCCGGTGATGTTCTGCAAAAAAACGATCGGGATGCCGCGCTGGCAGCACAACTCGACGAAATGGGCGCCCTTGAGCGCCGATTCGGAAAACAGGATGCCGTTGTTGCCGAGGATGCCCACGGGATAACCGTGGATGCGGGCAAACCCGCACACCAGCGTGGTCCCGTAAAGCGCCTTGAACTCGTCGAACTCGCTGCCGTCGACAAGGCGCGCCACCACCTCGCGCACGTCATAGGGGGTGCGCAGGTCGGCCGGCACGATGCCGTAGATTTCCTCGGGGTCGTAGAGCGGATCGCGCGGTGCGGCGAGATCGAGCGTATGGTGCTTGACCCGGTTGAGGTTGCCGACGATACGCCGGGCGATCGCCAGCGCGTGGGCGTCGTTGGCGGCGATGTGATCGGTGACGCCGGAGATCCGCCCGTGCACGTCGGCACCGCCGAGCTCCTCGGGCGTCACCACCTCGCCGGTGGCCGCCTTGACCAGCGGCGGACCGCCGAGAAAGATCGTGCCCTGATTGCGCACGATCACGCTTTCATCCGACATCGCCGGCACATAGGCGCCGCCGGCCGTGCACGAACCGAGAACCAGGGCGATCTGCGCAATGCCCCGGGCCGACATGTTGGCCTGGTTGAAAAAAATGCGTCCGAAATGATCGCGGTCGGGGAACACTTCGTCCTGACTGGGCAGATGGGCACCGCCGGAATCGACCAGATACAGGCACGGCAGGCGGTTCTGCGCCGCAATTTCCTGCGCCCGCAGATGCTTCTTGACCGTCATCGGATAGTAGGTGCCGCCCTTCACCGTGGCATCGTTAGCCACGATCATGCATTCGCGGCCGGCGACGCGGCCGATGCCGGTGATGATCCCGGCGCACGGCACCTCGTCGTCGTACATGCCGTAGGCGGCCAGCTGCGACAGCTCGAGAAACGGCGATCCGGTATCGAGCAGGGCGCGAATGCGATCGCGCGGCAGCAACTTGCCGCGGGCCAGATGGCGTTCGCGCGCGCGGGCGCCACCGCCGAGCTTGATCCGGTCGACCTTGGCCCGCAGATCGGCAACCAATGCCCGCTGGGCCTCGGCGTTGCGGCGAAACTCCTCGGAGCGGGTGCTGATGGCGCTTTTGAGAACCGTCATGGGCGCGAATCAAGGGATCGGGGCGATTCCACGTCGGCGGATAATGCTCTATGGTCGCGTCCCTGTCACGCCCACGCGAATCATGATGTCAGGAATCCAATCATGACCGATCTGGCCGCTATCGAAGCCGCCGCCGAACGGGTCCATGGCACCATGGCGCCGACCCCCCAGTATCGCTGGCCTCTGCTGTGCACGCGCACCGGGGCCGAGGTCTGGGTCAAGCACGAAAACCATACGCCGACCGGCGCCTTCAAGGTCCGCGGCGGTCTGGTCTACATGGCCGATCTGGCAACACGCAGGGGAGGTGTCGCCGGGGTCATCGCCGCAACCCGGGGCAATCACGGTCAAAGCATCGCCTTTGCGGCGCGCGCCTACGGACTGCGCGCCGTGATCGTGGTGCCGCACGGCAACAGCGTGGAGAAAAACCGGGCCATGCGCGCGCTGGGTGCGGAACTGATCGAGCACGGCCACGACTTCAACGCCGCCCAGGAACATGCCGTCGCGCTGGCCGCGAAGGAAGGACTGCACATGGTGCCGTCGTTTCACGAGCTTCTGGTGCGCGGTGTCGCCACCTACAGCCTGGAGCTGCTGCGCGCCGTCAGCGACCTCGACACCGTCTACGTGCCGATCGGCTTGGGCTCCGGCATCTGCGGCATGATCGCCGCGCGCAATGCTCTGGGCCTGCGGACCCGGATCGTCGGCGTCGTCGCCGAGCGGGCCGCGGCCTATGCCCTGTCGTTCGCCGCCGGCAAGCCCGTGGCCACCGATTGCGCCGACACCATGGCCGACGGCGTGGCCGTGCGCATCCCCGATGCGCAGGCTTTGGCCATCATCCGCACGGGGGCGGAGCGCATCGTCACCGTCACGGATGCCGAGATCGCGGCCGCGATGCGGGCTTATTTCGCCGATACGCACAACGTCGCCGAAGGGGCCGGTGCCGCCGCCTTGGCGGCGCTGATACAGGAACGGGAGCGCATGGCCGGGCGCCGCGTCGGCGTGGTGCTGTCGGGGGGCAATGTGGATACCGCCCTCTATCAGCGCATTCTTGCCGGGAGCGAAGCGTAGGTCGCGGCCGCCTACCAGCCGCCGCTGTCCAGCC
Organism: Alphaproteobacteria bacterium; assembly: GCA_003693905.1. GTDB lineage: Bacteria > Pseudomonadota > Alphaproteobacteria > Kiloniellales > J153 > J153. The sequence continues at coordinate 7,140 of RFLL01000297.1, read as the reverse complement.
ACAGGCCAAGATCTTCGAGCCGGTCGTAGCCCCAGAACGGCTCGCCATCGACGATGAAGAACGGCGATCCGAACACCCCTTTCTTGATCGCCGCATCGACTTCGCTGCGCAGCCGGTCCTTGACGCGCGGATTCTGCACGGCCGCCAGAACATCGCCCTCGTCGTGGCCGAGCCCGGCGGCGACGGCCGCCACCTGTCCTGGCTCGGCGATCGAACGACCGTCGCCGAAAGCGGCGGAATAAAGCGCCTTGCACAAGTCCCTGGCCGCCTCGGGGTCGCGCTCCTCCAGCCAGTAGACGGCACGGCACGCCGCCACCGACATGAACGGAAACGGCTTGGGCAGCGTGAAGGGGATGTCGAACAGACGGGCGCTGCGTGCGAGATCGCGCCGCGCATAGTCGCCCTTGATCGGGATGTCGAGCAGCGGACTCTGGCCCGTGGTCTTGAATGCGACGCCGAGCAGAAACGGCTTCCAGGCCACCGTCCGGCCATGCTCCGCGGCCACCTCGTCGATGCGCTGCGCGGCCAGATATCCATAGGGGCTTGAAAAATCGAAATAGAATTCAATCGGAGCGGCCATCAGCGCAGATCCTCGATTGGCAGACGATGGTTCGAGCATAGCCAATTCGCCCCCCGCCGCCCAGACCGTCTGGGAACCGCCTGGGAGCCGTGTGCAAATGATTATCATGGAGTTGATGGGATAATTCATGCGTACACGCCCTTTTCCAGTCGGCCTGCCGGCCAACCACGGACGGGCCCATTAACCACGATTGTTGACCATCCCCGATCGTTGTTCGGCCCCGCAGCCTCACCTATACTGATTATCGGATCCGTCATCGTCGCGGGCCTGACGCAGGAGGGGGAAGGCGCGGCAACCGGCGACGGCGGTCCTCTGGGGTGGCAAACGCGGTGCACAATAAAGAACCGCGGGGAAGGATAACAATGCATCCTTCGGGATGGGGGCCACCGGTGGCGTCCGATCAGGAGGATCGGAGAGGCGCCCCGGAAAGGCCGGCCGGCGGGGAGACGATAGCGGCGGATCGACACAAGCGTGCGCAGTTGATCGGACGCTATGAGGATTTTCTGCGCGCAACGGTCGACTGGTTCTGGGAAACTGACGCCAATCTCGTCCTGACCAGCGTATCGCGGCGAATCGCGGCCCATGCCGGCATCCCGGCGCCGCTTCTGGTCGGACGCCCGCTCGGCGAATTGGGACGTTTCGGATCTGACGAAGCCGCCCACGAAGCCGCACTGGAACGAATGCGGCAGCGGCAGGCGTTTCGCGACGTGCCGTTTTTCGTCTTCGACCGGGCCGGACGTCCGATCCCGTTCCGGTTGAGCGGCGTTCCCTATTTCGACGATACCGACGGGCGCTTTGCCGGGTACCGTGGTACCGCGGTGTACGGCACACCACCCGGCTCAAGACCGGAACCACGCCACGCCGCACCTGAACCCGAAACCGAGCCCGAGCCCACAGCCGGAACCGCTTCCCGTGGCCCCGAAACCGACATCGACGACGATCTGCGGGCCCTGGCCGCCGCCCTCGAAGAAGCGCTGGTGCGCAGCCATGATCTGGCTTGGCGCCTGGGGCAAAGCGGCCTCGCCACCGCGAAGAAAGAGACGACGGAACCGGCCGGCACGCCCCCGGGCGAGACGGTACCGACGCAGGCCCCGCCCGCCGCGGCACCGCGCCTCGACCGCGTCGCCCACGAAATGCGCACTCCTCTCAACGCCATCATCGGCTATGCCGATCTTGGCCTCCACGAAATCTTCGGGCCGGTGGGGGAACGCTATCTCGACTGCTTCCGCACCATCCGCGAGGCCGGACGCCACCTCAACGAGCTGGTGAGCAAGATTCAGCAGGGCGCCGCCACGGCCGGGCGCCCCGTCCTGAGTTCGGAAGTGGTCGACGTCGCCGCGGTGGTGGCCAAGGCCAAGGCCATGGTCGCCCTTGCCGCCAAAGCGGGCGACGTCGACATCAGCCGCGTCGGACCGATGGTCGGCGGCCGGGTGATCGGCGATTCCCTGGCCTGCACCCAGATTCTCGTCAATCTGCTGTCCAACGCGATCAAGTTCACGCCCCCCGGCGGCTCGGTCGGCCTGGAAACGGTGATCGGCCCCAACGACCGCCTGCACATCGTGGTCTGGGATACCGGTGTCGGCATCCCGCCGGAGATGCAGGAAAAGGTCTTCGAGCCCGATTTTCGCACCGCCCCGGTGCAACGGGACGATCAGACACCGGGGTTCGGCCTCGGGCTGGCAATCTCGCGCGATCTGGCCCGGGCCATGGGCGGCGATCTGACCCTGTCCAGCGAGCCTGATTCCGGCTCGCGTTTCATTCTGTCACTGCCGATGGCCGCCCCGGAGCACACCCGGCCCGAGGAAGGCCCCGCGGCACCTCCGGCTTCCGACACGCCTTCGGCATAGGTCGCTCGCTACCCGCGGGTCCGAGCGACGATCCAATCGACGGCGGCGGCCAGATCGGCGGCGAGCGCGCGCGGTGGCGGGTCGATGCGGGCCTCGTCCCCGGCGCGGTATTTGCCGGTGCGCACCAGCACGGCGGCGATTCCGGCGGCCTGCGCGCCGGCGATATCGGCCTCGACATCGTCGCCGATCATGACCGCCTCGTCCGGCGCACAGCCGAGAACGGCAAGCCCGGCGGCGAAGAACGCCGGCGCCGGCTTGCCATAGAGCGTGGCCGGGCGCGCGCTGGCGTATTCCAGCGCCGCCACGAAGGCGCCGGCATCGAGGCTCAGTCGCCCGTCGGCGTCGCGGAAGCTGCGGTTTCTGGCCAGGGCCAGGAACGCGGCGTCGTCTTCGACCAGCACCCGGAAGGCGGCGTTGAGGGCCGCATACGTGAACCCTTCGCCGGCATCACCGACAACCACCGCCGCCGGCGCATCCGGGGGTGGAGCAAGGTCGGCGAAATCCTCCGCCAGGGCGGGATGGATCAGAAAATGCGGGCGACGGCCGTCCTCGTGCAGTGCCCGACGGGCCGCCATCGCCGGCGTGAGGACCGCCTCCGGCGCGATGTTCACGCCCATGCGAGCTAACCGTTCGACCACGACGCGCCGCGGTGCGCGGGTCGTGTTGGTCAGGCAGCACAGCTTGATCCCGGCCGCGCGCAGGCGCGCAACGGCCGCGACCGCCCCCGGCAGCGGCGCCTCACCGACGTAGACCACGCCGCCGATGTCGAGCAGAACGCCGCGCACGGACGGCGCCGATGGCATGCCGCAGGTCGTGATATCGGAAGTCATGGCCGAGCCCTCCATTCCCGCCCGAGAACGGGCCGACAGCAGGCGGCCGGTCAATCCTCGGCCGCGATCTGACGGGCGATGATAAGGCGCTGGATTTCCGACGTCCCCTCATAGATCTGGCACACGCGCACATCGCGATAAATCCGCTCGACCGGAAAATCGGCCAGATAGCCATAGCCGCCATGGATCTGAATGGCGGCCGAGCAGACGCGTTCGGCCATCTCGGAGGCGAACAGCTTGGCCATCGCCGCTTCCTTGAGGCACGGGCGCCCGGCATCGCGCAATGCCGCGGCGTGCAGAACCATGAGCTCGGCCGCATGCAATTCGGTTGCCATGTCGGCAAGTCGGAACCCGACCGCCTGATGGGCGATGATCGGCGTCCCGAAGGTGCGACGTTCCTTTGCATAAGCAAGTGCGGCCTCATAAGCCGCCCGGGCCATGCCGACCGACTGTGCGGCGATGCCGATGCGTCCGCCTTCCAGATTGGACAGGGCGATGCGATACCCCTCGCCCTCCTGCCCCAGCAGCAGATCCGGCGTCAGCTTCAAGTTGTCGAACACGATCTGGCAGGTATCCGAAGCCTTCTGGCCCATCTTGCGTTCGGTTCCGGCAACGATGTAACCGGGCGTATCGGTGGGTACGATGAAGGCGCTGATCCCCTTTTTGCCCCGCGCGGGGTCGGTGACGGCAAAGACGATGGCGACCCGCGCGTGGCGCCCCGAGGTGATGAACTGCTTGGTGCCGTTCAGGACGTAGTGGTTGCCGACCCGTTCGGCCCGGGTCTGGATCGCCGCCGCATCGGACCCGGCACCGGGCTCGGTCAGACAGAAGGCGGCCAGCATCTCGCCGCGCGCCATCGGCCGCAAAAAGCGTTCCCTCTGCGCCGCGCTGCCGTATTTCAGGATCGGCAGACAGCCGACCGAATTGTGCACGCCCATGATCGTCGAGCACGCCCCGTCCCCGGCGGCGATCTCGATCAGGGCCAGCGCATAGGACACATGATCGGCGCCGGCGCCGTCCCACTCCGGCGGCACCAGCATGCCGAGAAAGCCGAGCCGGCCCATCTCGGCAATCGCCTCTTCGGGAAAACGCGATTCACGGTCCCAGAGCGCGGCGTTGGGGGCCAGGCGCTCCTGCGCAAAGGCGCGTGCGGTATCGCGAATGAGGGTCTGTTCCTCGCTGAGAAGCGCCCGGTTGCCGCCCTGCACCTGGCCGTTCATCTTTCCGCCTCCGCTTTTCCCGATTCTTCACCCCAGACTAAAGCATTCTCCTCCGGCGTGGAATCGGCGCCGGTGCTCGACTATGATCGCCCCGGGCCGGGCAGGCACAGACCGGACGACAGGAACCACAGGGCAAAGGCCGGAGGCGATCATGCTTCTTCATCTGGAACGAGTGCTCGATGACGACCAGCTTGCCGAAGTGCGGCGGATCGTGGAAGCAGCCCGCTTCGTCGACGGCACGGTCAGCGGCACCGCGACACTCAAACGCAATCTTCAGGTCGATCGCGCGGCGCCCGAATTCGACAAGGCGCTGCGCATCGTGGTCGGCGCCCTGATGCGACGGGGCGAATTCAAAAGCTATGCCCTGCCCAAACAGATCACGCTCGAATTCAATCGCTACGATCCGGGTATGTATTACAGGACGCACATGGACGCGGCCCTGATGGGCGGCGTGCGCGGTCAGCCCATGCGCACCGACCTGTCGTTCACCGTGGCCCTGACCAACCCGGACGATTACACTGGCGGCGACTTCGTGCTTGAGACACCCTACGGCGAGCAGCGCATCCGGGTGCCGGCGGGCAATGCCATCGTCTATCCCTCGGGCATGCTGCACCGGGTCGAGGCGGTGGAAAGCGGCAGCCGCTGGGCGGCGATTGGATGGATCCAGTCGATGCTGCGCGATGAAGCCCAGCGCCGGATCCTGCTCGAACTCGAAACCCTGCGCAACAGAACCGTGGCCGCCCTGCCCGATCCGGAAATCCGCGAACGCTTCGACTGGGTGCACACCAATCTGCTGCGCTATTGGGTCGAGGTCTGAAACCCTTCCCGCGTCCCCGGCCACCGCATCCGCACGCCCCTACCAGGGAATTTCGCGCCCGTCGTAGGCGTAGAAGCGACCGCTGTCGTCAATCGTCAGCCGGTCGATCAGACGGCGCATGCCGGCCACGCTTTCGGCCACGGTGATCTGGGCGTTGGGTCCGCCCATGTCGGTCTGGACCCAGCCGGGATGGAAGGCGACGACGGCGATGCCCCGCTCGGCCAGGTCGATGGCCAGCGACTTGCCGACCATGTTGAGAGCCGCCTTCGACGAGCGGTAGATGTAGGCACCGCCGGTGGTGTTTTCGGTGATCGAGCCCATGCGGCTGGAAATGTTGACGATCAGCCGCCGCTCGCTGCGCGCGACATGTTCGACAAAGCGCTCGGCCATGCGCATCGGCGCCAGGGTGTTGACTGCAAAAACCGGCAGCCAGGCATCGTAATCGGTCTCACCGAAGCCGGTGCGCGGACCATAGACGCCGGCGTTGTTGAGCAGGACGTCGATGGCCACGTCGGCCAGCTCGCGGGCGAGGCTGGCCACCTTGAGACCGTCGGTCACATCGAGCCGGCGCACCGAAATCTGCTCCGGCGCGGTGGCGGCCAGCGCCTTCAGATCGCGTGCCTTGTCCGGGTTGCGGCAGCAGGCGATCACGCGCCAGCCGTCAGCCGCGAAAGAGCGGGCGAATTCCAGTCCGATGCCGCGATTGGCACCGGTCAGCAACACCGTCGGCATGGCTTCCCCCCTTTGATGCGGATGCAACTGTCTACCTGCGCGGCACGGCCGGCCGCCCCGGCCAGCGGCGTTCAGACTACAACTGTCGCCGGACGCCGGCGCGGGCGAACGACCAGTTCGCCGCCGCAGTTCGGGCACACGTGGCTCATGTCCTGCGCGCAGTCGCCGCAGAACGTGCACTCATAGCTGCAAATATACGCCGGATCGTCAACCGCTAGCACCGCTTCGCAACGCTCGCACGCGGGCTTCATCTGCAACGCCATGCCGGCTCCCTAGCGGACCCGCTCCACCGCCACCGCCGTGGCCTCGCCGCCGCCGATGCACAGAGCCGCCACCCCGCGCTTGAGATCGTATTTTTCGAGCGCATTGATCAGCGTGACCAGAATGCGCGCGCCCGAAGCGCCGACCGGGTGGCCCAGCGCACAGGCGCCGCCGTGCACGTTGACCTTGTCGGCCGAAAGATCGAGTTCATGCATCGCCGCCATGGTGACCACGGCAAAGGCCTCGTTGATCTCGAACAGATCGACGTCGTCGGTGCTCCAGCCGATCTTGTCCAGCACCTTGCGGATGGCGCCGATGGGCGCCGTGGTGAACCATGCCGGCGCCTGAGCATGGGTGGCATGGGCGCGGATCACGACGTGGGGAGTGATGCCGCGGCGCTCGGCCTCGCTGCGGCGCATCAGCACCAGCGCCGCAGCCCCATCGGAGATCGAGCTGGAATTGGCCGCGGTGACCGTGCCGCCTTCGCGGAAGGCTGGGCGCAGGCTCGGAATCTTGTCGAGGTTCGCCTTGCGCGGCTGTTCGTCGCTGGTGACCGTAACCTCGCCCTTGCGTGTCTTGACCGTCACCGGCGCGATTTCGCGCGCCGCCGTTCCGTCCTCGGTCGCGCTCTGGGCCCGCTTCAGGGACCGGACTGCGAAAGCGTCCTGCATCTCGCGGGTAAATTGATAATGCTGCGCCGTGTCCTCGGCGTACGTGCCCATCAGCCGTCCCTTGTCGTAGGCATCTTCGAGGCCGTCGATGAACATGTGATCGAGAACCTCGCCGTGCCCCATGCGATAACCGCCGCGCGCCTTGGGCAGCAGATAGGGGGCGTTGGTTATGCTCTCCATGC
>RFLL01000296.1 GCA_003693905.1 Alphaproteobacteria bacterium | reverse complement strand
GCCCGTCCGGGCGGGCGCGGGCCCAGGCCTGTTCGGCGTTTTCGCAGGTCAGAATCCCGTAGCCGATGGCCAGCCCCCGATCGACGGCCAGATCCTGAAGCTTGCGCGCACTTTCGCCGCACACATAGTCGTAATGGCTGGTTTCACCGCGAATGACACAGCCGAGCGCCACATAGCCGTCGAAGACCGGACGCCCGGCCTGCTGTGCCCCGCGCTCGGCAAAGGCGATGGCGGCGGGAATTTCGAACGCGCCGGGCACGGCCACCTGCGCGAAGGTGGCACCGGCTTCCTCCAGTGCATGGACCGCACCAGCCATCAAGGCATCGGCGATGTCGGCATAGAAGCGGGCCTCGACGATGAGCACCCGCGGTGAATCGGCGGCCGGACCGGTCATCAGCGTCCGTCCTTCGCGATCGGTCGCTGTTCGACCACCGTCATGCCATAGCCGTCAAGGCCGACGATGGTGCGCGGCGTGTTGGTAAGGACGATCATTTCGCTAACCCCCAGATCGAGCAGAATCTGTGCCCCGATACCGTAGTCGCGCAGTTCGCTGAAGCCCGGCTCCGGCGTCTCGGCACGCGCGCGTATCAGGTCGGACAGGCTGGTGCGCACCGGTTCGCGGATGATGACGAGAACGCCGCGCCCGGCGGCGTCGATCATGCGCAGCACCTGTTCCAGCTCGCCGGCCTTGCCGCTCGACAGATCGCCCAGGGCATCGTCGAGAAGGTTCGAGACGTGGACCCGCACCAGCACCGGACCGGGCGCCGACAGATCGCCGCGCCACACCGCCAGGTGTTCGGCATACGAGGTCTTGTCGACATAGACGGCCATCTCGAACGGGCCGCCGTAGCGCGACTTCAGGGTCCCCGTAACCGTGCGCTCGACGATCCGGTCATGGCGGCGGCGATAGGCGATCAGATCGGCGATGGTGGCGATCTTCAGTCCGTGGCGCTGGGCGAAGGCGATGAGGTCGTCGCGCCGGGCCATGGTGCCGTCGTCGTTCATGATCTCGCAGATCACCCCGGACGGATTGAGACCGGCCAGGCGGGCGATGTCGACCGCCGCCTCGGTATGTCCGGCGCGCACGAGCACGCCGCCGTCGCGCGCGACCAGGGGAAAGACGTGCCCCGGGCTGACGATGTCGTCCGCCCCCTTGGTCGGGTCGATGGTGACGGCGATGGTATGGGCCCGGTCGGGGGCCGAGATGCCGGTGGAGACACCGTCGCGGGCCTCGATGGAGACGGTGAAGGCGGTGGCGTGGCGCGATTCGTTGCGTTGCGCCATCAGCGGCAGCCCGAGCGCCTCGACCCGCTCGCGCGTCAGCGCCAAGCAGATCAGCCCCCGCCCGTGCTTGGCCATGAAATTGATGGCATCGGGGGTGGCCATCTGGGCCGGAATTACCAGGTCGCCCTCGTTCTCCCGGCTTTCGTCGTCGACCAGGATGAACATGCGGCCGTTGCGCGCCTCTTCGATGATCTCGGTGATCGGAGAGACGATCTCGCTGAAGCTCGCGCGCCAGGGCTGCGACTGTTTTTTTGCGCTCGGCATGGGTGTGTTCACTCTTTTGCCAGAAGGCGCCGAACGTAGCGCGCGATCAGGTCGATTTCCAGATTAACCCGCGTCCCCGGCCGGCAGGCGCCAAGGGTGGTCACCACGGCGGTGTGGGGAATGATGTTGACCCCGAACGATCCCGCCCCGGCGGCTCCGGCACTATCCGTGTCATCCGTGTCCGTGACCTCGTTGACGGTCAGCGACACCCCGTCCACGGTGATCGAGCCCTTGGGCGCGATGAAAGGCATCAGCGCCGCCGGCGCGGCGAACGTCAAGCGGATGGAGCCGGCCTCCTCGCACCGCGCCAAGACCGTGCCCACCGCATCGACATGACCCGAGACCAGATGGCCGCCCAGTTCGTCACCGAGGCGCAAGGCGCGTTCCAGGTTGACCGACGTGCCCGGCGTCCAGTCGCCCAAGGTGGTTCTGGACAGTGTTTCCGCCGAAACATCGACGGCAAACCAACCGGCGCCCCGTTCCACCATCGTCAGGCAGACCCCGGAACAGGCGATGGACGCCCCGATCGGCGTATCGTCGAATGGCATGTCGGTCTCGATGACAAAGCGCGCGGGATCGCCGTGGCGGATCCGCGCGACCCGACCCCGGGCCGTTACGATACCGGTGAACATGTCTGATTCCCGACCATGGCAACCAGCCTAGAGCGCGCGGACATAGCTTTCCACCACATCGTCGCCGAGGCGGGCGACATCGACCAGGGCGAAGCGCCGCGCTTCGGCCAGACGCGCAACGCCGAAGCCGGCAATAGCCGCAGTCCCGTCGCCGCCGATGACCTGCGGAGCGCGAAACCACACCATGCGGTCGACCAGATTGGCACGCAGCAACCCGGCAGCAAGGCGCCCGCCGCCTTCGACCAGAACCCGCGTCAGGCCGCGCGCGCCCAGCGCCTGCAACACGGCGGTCAAGGAAATGTCGCCGGTCTCGCCCGGATCGACCGGGATCACCGTGACTCCGGCCGCCTCATAGGCGCGCCGGCGCGCCGGGTCGGCATCGGTGCGGGTGAACAGCCAAGTCGCACAGGCTCTAGCTTGGATCACCAGGTCGTGGGTCAAAGGCAGACGCAGCCGCCCGTCGAGCACGACCCGTGCCGGCGTGGCGGTTTCCAGCCCCTCCAGGCGGACATCGAGACGCGGGTTGTCGGCAACCGCGGTGCCGCTGCCGACCACGACGGCATCGTGGGTGGCGCGCAACAGATGAGCACGCCGGCGTGCCGCCTCGCCGGTGATCCATTGGCTGTCGCCTTCGCGGGTGGCGATACGCCCGTCGAGGGTGACCGCCAACTTGAGGGTCACCAGCGGACGCCCGATTCGCTGCCGCATCAGATAGCCGGCGTTGACCTCCTGCGCCGCCGGCGCCTCGATTCCGAGATCGACGTCGATCCCCGCCGCACGCAGACGCGCCAGGTATGG
>RFLL01000295.1 GCA_003693905.1 Alphaproteobacteria bacterium | reverse complement strand
CGAAGGCCGCCTTGCAGCGCGCCACGTCGTCCACGCGGGCCGCCGCCGCCGAGGAAAACCCGACCGCGGGGTTGGCTCCTTCGGCGGCCTCGATCCAGCAGTCGTAGCTGACCTGAGCCTCGGCCGCCTTGACCGGCGCCCGCGAACGGCCGCCACGCTCGAACGCCCGGCGCAGCCGGTTCAGAGCCGCCGACAGTTCGGCCGCATCCTCATCGCGCAGCTTGCGTTCGCTGACCTCGTCGGGCAGGACGTCGGAACGTTGCCCGGCACGCCGTGCCTTGAGATTGAAGTGCTCGGCATCGACCAGGTCGGTGGCCGCGACGCGATCGTCCGACAGGGCGACATAGCCTTCATACAGGCTGTTGGTGAAGGCGGTACCATTCGGCGTCAACCCCTTGCCCGATGTCGTCTCGAAAATGATGTCAGCCTGTGTCGGCGCGCTGAGCCCCAGCGCGACCCACGCGGCAAAGACAATAATGACCCCCGTCCGTTTCATGATCCCCGTCCCCTCTCTAGCGGGTCGACGCCGTGCCCGTACGCCGAAATTCCCGTGCCGTCAGCCCAGTGGAATGGAATACTGCTGCAAGCCCGCAAAATAAAAAACAAATCGTATTGCGTATAACCTAGAATGCCGTGAATGTGCAAGTCGGGTCACGGCACCACCCGGGTGATACCGGCAAAAAAGACAAAAAAGAACTGGCCGCTCAACCGCGGCTCATTGCCCGCCGTTCGACGGCAAGACCAAACAACGGCCGCAGCATCGTGCCCAGATAAGACCCCGCCAACCCGGCAACCAGCCACAGCCAGCCGTGGGCGCTGCCCGAGGCGATGCCGCTGAAATAGGCGCCGATATTGCACCCGAAGGCTAGGCGCGCGCCGTAGCCCATGAGCAGCCCGCCGGCCACGGCGCCCAGTGCGACTCCGAGCGGAATGCGCCGGCGCGGTGCAAAGCGCCCGGCCAGACCGGCGGCCAAGAAGGCACCGACGAGGATGCCGAAGTTCATCACCGATGTATCCTCGGCAAACAGGCTGCCGGCCAGGGCGCGGCGCGGGTAAGGCCAGGTCCAGAACTCCCACGTCGTCAGGTCGAGCCCGAACGCGGCCGCCGCCTTGGCCCCCCACAGGGTATAGCCGAAGACGATGGTCCACGGATGACCCGCGATCGCCACCGTGGCCGCGTTGAGAAGAGCCAGCAGCACCGCCCCCCAGAGCAGCGGCCATGGCCCCCGGAGGAAACGCTGCCACGAGGTTGCGCGCCCGGGAGGTGGCGCGGTGAGAAACCCGTGACTGATATGTCCGTGGCGTCGGCGCTCGACGAACACGGTGAAGGCCGCGATCGCAGCGAACAGCGAAAGCTGTACGAGCAGCGCCCCGCCAACCCCCAGCCGCGCCGGCAGCGAGACCACCCCCAGACCGGGTTGCGTCAGCCACCATGGCAGATGGGCGGTGCCGATGAGCGATCCGGCCATGAAGAACACCAGCGTGATGACCATGTGCGACGCCCCGCCGCCGACCGTGTACAGGGTGCCCGAAGCACAGCCGCCGCCAAGCTGCATGCCGAGGCCGAACAGAAAAGCCCCGACCAGAACCGAAACTCCGACGGGGGCAAACGCGCCGCCGACGGGACGACCGAACAGGCTGCCCTCGGCCACCGCGGGCAGGATCAGTATCGTAGCCAGTGCCAGCATCAGCATCTGGGCCCGCAACCCGGCACCGCGCCCGTCGACCAGAAAAATCCGCCAGCTCGACGCGAATCCGAAAGCGGCGTGATAAAGGACCAGCCCCAGCGCCCCGCCAAGAAGATAGAGCGAGGCGAAACGCGCAGCAGTACCGGAGGCGATCGCGATCGCCCCGCCGAACAGAAGCACAATGGCCAGACCGATCACCCCCCATGCGGGTGCCGGCGCGCCGTACGTCCTTTCGGGCGCGCGCCGGGGCGGCGCCTGCGGCACGTGCGTCTCCCGGTCTGCAATCGTCATTGTCGACTCCGGCCTTGTGGATCCTCACTCATCCTCGCTTCCAAGATCTTGACGGCGTTCCGCGACTCTCGCGCGTCCCGGATTACGACGACCAGGACCGACCGGTGCCGGGGCCGCAGGGGCATGGCAACCTCGATCGGGCGGCAGGCCATGCTCCTATTAGGCCATGCCCTATCCCACGGTGCGCTCACATCCTTGTGATGTTGCGGCGGCATTCGATTGTGGCGCCGAGCGTTCCACAAGCCGTTCCCCGATGCCGCCGGCTGAAACGCCGCCGCTGGCGCATGGCCGGGCGGCCGGAGCGTGCCGTCCAGGTCTGCACACATCGCCGGCCCGCAGGTGCCGCAATAACAGGACACCGGCCCCGCGCCAGACCTTACGGCCGCACCACCGGCAGTTCCTCGCGCGCCGACCAGTCGACCATCGAACCGTCGTACAGCTTCACCTTCTTGTTGCCCAGGATCTCGCTTTGCACGAACCAGCCGAGCGACGCCCAGTGACCGGTGTTGCAGAACGCAACCGCGTCCTGATCGGTCGTAACGCCAACGTTGCGGAGCAGTTCGGCAACACGCGCCGCATCGACGAACCGGCCGCCGTCGAAGGTGATCTGGCTTTCGGGCACGTTGACCGCGCCCGGGATCGTGCCCGCCCGCTTGGCCGCAGGATGGCGTTTCTCGCCACGGTACTGAGACGGCGGGCGCATGTCGATGAGCGCCGCCCCCGCCTGCTGCGCCGCCAGAACATCGTGGTAATCGGCTATCATCTCGGGCCGCAGCCGGGCCTGAAAGACCTTTGCAGTCGGCTGGTTCCACCCCGTCTCCACCGGCCGGGCCGGATCGGCGACATAGGCGCGGTAACCGCCGTCAAGGATCGAAACCTTGTCATGGCCGAGCACCTTGAAGGTCCAGTACACCCGGGTCGCGCTGCCCATGTCGAGAGCGCTTTGCCCGCCGGCCACGATGACCACGTGGCTGTCGTTGTCGATGCCGAGGCCACCGATCAGCCGTTCCAGATCCGCCGCCGGCGGCAACTGCCCGGGCACGCCATCGACGGTGGTGCGCCAGCCGGCCTTCAGATAATCGCTGTAGACCGCGCCCGGGATGTGGCCGGCGCGGTATGCGTCGGCCGAGCCGCCGCCGAGCCTGTTGCGGATATCGAGGATGACGATGCCCGGCCTGCCGGCATTCCGCGCCACCCAGTCGGCATCGACCAGCGGCGATACACCGGCTCCGGCGGCGGCAGTGGCCTGGATGGCGATCGCCACGCCAAGAGCGATGATGAGGCTCAACGCTCCCAGCCGGCTCCGGCGGATGCGGCAATAGTGGCGCATTTTCATCTCCATTCGTTTCTCGACCTTATTTATCATTATCACACGATAAATAAAACACATATTACTTGTTCTGTATGTGTAATTGTGCTCCTGCCCTCGTATCAAGGCTGTGCGGCATCGGGCAATTAAGATTTACGTAGGATCGGCCGTGTTACCGATAGACCCTGGGCGGTTCAGAATATTGAAACGGTTGTCAAAAAGGGAAATGCCGAAACCTTCCCGCCAATCCCTGCGTGTGGTCCCGACTGTCGCGCTCACCGTGATCGCGGCGCTGGGGCTTGCCGGTTGCGCCGAGATCAAGGATGGCGTCCATCGGACCGCACAGGAGCTCGACCGGGTATTCGGCCAGCTCCAGGCGGACGATGTGGACATGGACACCGCCCCGGCGTCGGTCGCAGACCCTCCCCCCACCACCGCCGCCTCGATCTCCACTGCCACTGTCGCTGCTACCACCTCCATCACCGTCGCCGACAAGACCGCGCCCTCCGGAACCGATACCGAGGCCGACACCGATACCGATACTGATGCCGCGGCCAGAACCGATGGACGTGCGCTCGTCGCGGTCCCGATCACCGCAACACCGGACGGGG
>RFLL01000294.1 GCA_003693905.1 Alphaproteobacteria bacterium | reverse complement strand
GCCCGAGATCGCTCTTCGGGCAGCGCAGCTTCCAGCGGCGCAGGGCGTTCAGCACCATCGGCCCGGCGGGGATGTCGCGATAGCCCGCGCGGGATTTCGGCTCGCCGATCTCGTTGTAGGCGTCGGCGCGCTGGCGGATGCGGATGAACCCGGCCTCGAAGTCGACGTCCTGCCAGCGCAGGCCACGCAGTTCCGAGGCGCGCAGGCCCGCCAGCGCCGAGACGATCAGATGCGGCTTGAAGTCCTCGTCGGCCGCCTCGATCAGCGCGCGGATCGCCTCCTTCGAGGGCACCGGCGCCATGTGGTCGATACGGCTCGACTTGATCACCCGCACACCTTGCGCGGCATTGGTGTAGAGCTGGCCGTTGTCGATGGCATGGTCGAGGATGAGCTTCAGGACCGATAGCGCCCGCCGGGTCAGATGCTCCGAGCGCCCATTGATCAGCAGCCGGTCGCGGAACTCGTTCACATGACGGCGGGTCAGCTGGACGATCAGCTTGTCGCCGATGCCGACCTGCGGGTCCGTGATGTGCAGCCGCACATAGTCGCTGTAGCCGCGTAGCGTCGCCCGCTCCATCCGCCGCCCCGTCTTGCAGCGTACTTCGCAATGTTCGAGCCAGCTCTTCGCGGCCTCCGCCACGGTGATGCTCTCGCTGTCGGCCAGATAGGTGTGATTGGCGACCAATGAACGGACCTTGACAAGATAGACGTCGGCGTCCTTCCGGCGCGGGAACAGCTTCGAGCGGCGCTTGCCGGCCTGGTCCGTAAAATCGACCTGCCAGCGCACCAGACCCGAGGGCAGTGTTCTCTTCCGGATCGTCGCCATTCCACCTCCAAGTCATTCATGACGCTCGATTTCGGCGCGTAGGCAAGGCCTGTTTCGGGGCGTCGCACGAATACCATTGACAGTGCGTCAGCGGTCATATATCCATACATCTGACACAACGTCAAAGGTATTCGCCATGACCCCGACCCTGACCATCCAGCAGCTCGCCGAGGCGACCGATCTGAGCCGCACCCAGATCGACCAGTGGATCTCGCGTGGGCACTTCAAACCGAAGAACCCGGCCGAGAGCGGCAAGGCGCGGGCCTTCACCGTCGAGGACGCCGTGGTGCTGGGCGCGCTCGCCGAACTGGTGCGCATCGGCCTGACGCCGAGCGTCGCCTCGATGCACGTGCACAGCGTCTACGCCTTCACCAACGACGACGCCCTTCTGGTGGTGAGCCAGGGGCCGGACGAGATGGCGGACGGCAACGGCGCGCTCTACTACGACCCCGCCAATCCGGCGACGCATGGCCGGATCGTGCGCGCCCGCGACCTGGCCGGCATCGCCACCGATCCGAAGGTGCGCTCCATGGCGGTGGTCAATCTCAGCGAGGTGGAGAAGCGGGTGCTGAAGGCGGCCGGCGCCAGCTGATCGCCCGCGAGGAGTTCGACATGATGAACGAGGAGATGCGGGCCCGGCCCGCCACGGGAGAGCCTTGCCCGACGATAGCCGACGACCTGCTGCGCGGCGCCGACGCCATCGCGACCTTCGTGTTCGGCAGCACGAAGCACCGTCGCAAGGTCTACTACTACGCCTCGGACGCCAAGGTGCGCATGCCTGTATTTCGCATCGGCAATGTCATCTGCGCCCGCAAATCCACGCTGATCGAGTGGATCGAGCGCCAGGAGGGTATCCGATGAGCGATATCGCTCCGCTGTTCATCGGCACCGACGATCACGTCATGCTCGGCAACCGGATCCGGGAGTGCCGCGAGGCGCTGATGTACCTGCTGCGCCACTCCATCGCCGGCAGCCCGCATCACCGCGAGGCCAAGCTGTCCATCGCCGCCCTCGACCGGCTGCGCAGCGAGCTCGACTGCCATCTGCAGGAGACGACACCGCGCGCGCGGGATCCGCGTCGTTTGGCCGACCGGGTCTATGCCGGCCGGGAACGCCTCGTCGCCTGTCTGGCGACGCCCGCCGAGCGACGGCGCGACAGCTTCGCCGGCTGGGAGATGGACGAGGTATGAGCCCATGGCCGATGACGTGCTCGCCCATGCCCGGCTCTATCTGACGCTCGGCTTCGCCGTGCTGCCGGTGCATTTCCCCTACGAGCGGGACGGACGCCGGCAATGTTCCTGCGCGCGCGAGGATTGCGGCCAGCCCGCCAAGCATCCCTTCGGCCGCCTGGTGAGAAACGGCGTCAAGGACGCGAGCACCGATCCCGAGACCGTCGAACGCTGGTTCGCCAGCACCGCCTTCAACATCGGCATCGCCACGGGTGGGGCGAGCGGCATCTTCGTGCTCGATATCGACCCGCGCCACGGTGGCGACGAGGCCTTGGCGGCGCTCGAGGCCGAGCACGGTGTCCTGCCAGAGACCTGGCGCTTCCTGACCGGCGGCGGAGGCGAGCACATCCTGTTCCGCCATCCGGGCCGCGCGATCCCCAACAGCGCCGGCGTCCTCGGCCCCGGCATCGACGTGCGCGGTGACGGCGGCGCCATCGTCGCCCCGCCCTCGCGCCATATCTGCGGCCGGCCCTACGCCATCTCGGTTGACCACCATCCCGAGGACGTGGCGCTCGCCGGCGCACCCGACTGGCTGCTGAACCGCATCCTGGGATCCCGCACGGCGGACAAGGCGCGCAAGGCCACGCAGTGGCGGGCGCTCACCCGCGAGGGCGCCGTCAACGGCGAGCGCAACGCCTCCATCGCCAAACTGTCGGGCCTGCTGCTCGGCCGCCGCATCGACCCGCATGTCTGCCTCGACCTGATGCTGGCCTTCAACGCCACGCGCTGCAGCCCGCCGCTGCCCGAGGACGAGGTGGTCGCCACCGTCGCCAGCATCGCGCGCCGCGACCGCGCGCGCCGGGAGGAGG
>RFLL01000027.1 GCA_003693905.1 Alphaproteobacteria bacterium | reverse complement strand
TGGCTGGGCAGCCGCCGCACCGCGGCGCCGACGTCGCCCAGATAATCGCCCGTCGCAGCCGTCGGCGGCTGATCCGCGGAAGATGCGCGGCGGCTCATGGCCGGCCCTCCGTCGCGTCGGCGGAAGGCTCACGCGGGGGAGCGTCGGGGGTGCGCACACGCAGGACAAGACGCACCCTGCCCGGGTGCGCGGGCCACAGACCGATCGACATCACCCGCGGAGACAGGCCGTGCCTGGCCAGCGCCGTCAGAAAAGCGCCGCCGCGGGCGATCTCCAGTGGCAGCCCGGCACTGTCGCGTGCATCATCGACCTCGGCAAGAGCCGCCGCCGGCGCCCGGGCCGGCACGCCGTGCAGAAACTCCAGCTCAAGCTGCATTTTCGCCTCCGTTCCCCGCGACAGGATCCGCGCCAGACGCCGCAGCAGCAGGACCCGGTCGGCGCGCAGAGTCGGCTTTCCGGTCTTGAACAGGGCCGCCGCCGGCAGATCGACGGTCAGCGCGGTCGCGCGCTGGGTGCTGGCGACGTGCAGGGCGGGGAAGATGGAGGCGAACAGGCTGCCGATTTCGCTTTCCAGATCCCGGGCCGCCTGTCGAACGCCAAGTGCACTTTCGGGAACCCGGGTTTCGCGCGGTGCCTGGACCGGACCGTTGAAGGCGCGATTGACGCTGTCGAGGACGGCCTGCGTCCGGGTCTCTTCGAAGGTCGACAACGCGTTCAGCAGGATGAAGAAGGCAAGCAGGATCAGCTTGAGGCTGAGCAGCAGGACAATCGTCCCGTCGCTTTTCTCGCTGCTGCGCGTACGCGCCGCCACAGCCATTTCCGCCTCAGTCGAAGCTGGCGAGAAGGGCGTCGATTTCGTCCTGGCTCATCGCGTTTTCGGGCAATTGCGGACCATTCATCAGTTCGTCGTCCTTGTTCGGCGCCGCCGGTTCCGCCGGAGCGGATGCAGGGGCCGGCTTGCAGGCGGGGCCGGCCTGATCACCGGGGGGCATCACTCCTTCGCCGAAGGCGGCAAGCATGGCCCCCACCTTGTGTTCGACCCGCTCCAGCATCTTCACCACCTTGGAAATGCGTTGCCCGGTGATGTCCTGAAACGCGCACGCTTCGTAGATGCGCGTTGCCGCCTCGGCGATCACGTTGGCCGCTTCGGGCGCAACGGTTTCGCTCAGGGCTTCCACGGTCTCGATGGCTTCGAAAATCTCGTGGGTCGCCGTTTCGGCGGCAGTGACCACGGCCGACAGCTCTTCGGCCGCATCGGGGATGAACTTGTGCTTGATCTCGTCGGCGCCGATGGAGGAGATCTCGGCCTTGGCCTGCTGGATATAGGCGGCCAGGGCGGTGATTTCCTCGTGCAGCTTGACGTTGATACTGTCGCTGTCGCCGTGAACCGACGCCATCACGCTTTCGACAATCTCGACGATGTCGTTCGGGTCAACGCAAACCCGGCTCCGGTCGAGCTTGACGAGGTGCTTGCGGATTTCGTCGGGCGCCACGGCCGCAGACATGGGGGTCAGCCTCCGTCTGTCCGCGGCGGGTCAGAAGTTGCCCAGAACCGTGACCAGCTTCCCTTTCAGGGTGGCCGCGTTGAACGGCTTGACGATGTAATTGCTGACACCGGCTTCCTTGGCGGCGATGACGTTCTCGCTTTTGCTCTCGGCCGTGATCATGATGAACGGCAGTTCCTTGAGCTTGGTGTCCGCACGCACTTCCTTCAGAAGCTGAAGGCCGCTCATCGGCTCCATGTTCCAGTCCGAGATGACCAGGCCGAATTCCTTGTCACGCAGCTTTTGCAGCGCCTGACTGCCATCGGTCGCCTCATCGACGTTGTTGAAGCCAAGCTGCTTCAGAAGATTGCGGATGATCCGCAACATCGTCTTGTAATCGTCCACGATCAGGATCGGCATGTTCTTGTCAACGGCAGCCATCGGGCACTCCTTGGTATCGTTCGGATGTCATGACAACATCCGTTTCGCCGGATGCAGGTCTTTACTTAGCGAAACCGAGTTAAGGTTACGTAAAAGTAGGGATATGCACGCACGCCGGGATCATTTCGCTGTCTCGGCCGGCGCTTTGCGCTGAGCCAGTTCGACCGTGATGGCCTTGGCTTTTTCGGGGTTCATCTTGGCCAGAATCGGCGCCGCCTTGCGCTCTTTCATGCGCTCGACGACCGGCAGCAGAACCGCCATGTCGAGCTCTTCGAAAATGCGCGCGGCATCCTTCGGCTTCATCGTCTCGTAGATCTTGACCAGGCTCCGATACTGGCTCTCCGTTTCCTCTTCGCGTTGCTTGACCAGCTTTTCGATCGAGGCGCGCAATGCGCGCAGTCCATCGACCTTTTCCTGAAGCCGTCGTTCGGCGGCCTGAAGCAGGACTTCGCGTTCCTCGAGCTCGCGCGTGCGCCGCTCCAGCTCTTCTCGCCGTGCCGCCAAGGCCTGAAGAAAGGCGATTTCTTCATCGGTCATCAGCAACGGATCACGCGGCGCCAGGGCGGCGGTGCGCACCGGCGAGGAGTCGGCCGCCGCGTTCGCATCGGAGCCTGACGCGGCTTCTTCACCGAGCGCTGCTTGGGAATCGCCTGCCGCCGGCATCAGGCCCGGATCCGGTGCCGGGACTCCGGGATCGGCGCGCGGGGGCCGGGTGACCGTCTGGGCCTGGGCATCGGTGCTCAGGCCGTGCCACAGATCTCCCAATCTCACGGCGAAGGCCACCCCGGCGACTACAATCAGAACCGGAAACAACCGCAGGCGCATCACAGGTTTCTTTCGTGTCGGTTGACGTTTCGGCATCTCGAAGCAGTCAGCGGACGTTCAACAGAGCCTTCTGCAGCTTCGCCTGTTCGGGCGACAGGCGCGGGGTTGCACGCGGTGCCGGGCGTTGTCGCCCAGGCGCGTCGGTCCCGGCCGCGTCGGTCCCGGCCGCGTTCGCGGGCGCTGCGGCGGATGCTCCCGGGGCCGCATGACGGGCCGCGGAAATACCGGATTCGAGGCGATCAGCGGCGGCAACGGCGCGTTCCAGCAGATACGACAACTCGTCGGCAAGGCCGCGCGCCTTGTCGATGGAACGTTGCAGTCCCTGATCCGCCTCCTGCGCGTGCTCACGCAGGGCCGCCAGGCCGTTGCGGGCCGCGTCCGTAGCCTCGGCCAGGCGGGCAATCACCGCTTCCATTTCGCTCCGCGTCTGCCGCAACTGCGCCAACCTTCGATTGAGGATGACGGCATAGACGATCGTCGTCACGAGCAGAACGGCAACCAGTCCGTCGAATGCGAGGGTGATCACGGTGCCGCCGCTCATTCCGATTCGCCCCCCTGTTCGCGCACTATCTTTTCGGCCACACGCACGGCGATGTGGCCGCCTTTGCGGCCCATGAAGCCCTTGAAAAGAGGGATGTCACCGCAGTGCATCTCGATCTTCGACTTCGGCGTACAGTTGAGCTCCAGGCGGCTTCCTTCGGTCCAATTGAGAATATCGCGCAACGGCAGCTCGATCTGGTCGAGAACCGCTTTCAGGTTCACCTCCGTCTGCCACAACTCGGCGGTCAGATGCCCTTCCCAGATCGAGTCGCGCCCGAACTTCTCGCCCATGAACATCTGAAGCAGAAGCTCGCGGACCGGTTCCAGGGTCGCATACGGGATCAGCAGCTCGATCCGTCCGCCGCGATCTTCCATATCGACACGCAACGTGACGACGACCGTGGCGTTCGCGGCCCTGGCAATGGTGGCAAAGCGCGGGTTCGTCTCCAGCCGCTCGAAACGGAAGGTCGTCGGCGACAGCGGATCAAAGGCCGCGGACAGATCGCCGAGCACGACGTGGACCATGCGCTCGACCAGATTGCGCTCGATGGTGGTGTAGGGACGCCCTTCGATCCGCATCGCCGCGGTTCCGCGACGCCCGCCCAGCAGGACGTCGACGATGGAGTAGATAAGCGCGCTATCGACGGTCATCAGGCCGTAGTTGTCCCACTCCTCGGCCTTGAAAACGGCCAGCATCGCCGGCAGCGGTATCGAATTCAGGTAATCGCCGAAGCGGGCCGAACTGATGTTGTCGAGGCTGACCTCGACATTGTCGGAAGTGAAGTTGCGCAACGAGGTCGACATCATCCGCACCAGGCGGTCGAAGACGACCTCCAGCATCGGCAACCGCTCGTAGGAGACCAGCGCCGAGTTGAGAATCGCCTGAATGCCGGACTTCTCGTTCTCTTCCGAACCATCGACATCGACGCCGAGCAGGCTGTCGATTTCGCTCTGGTCAAGAACCCGCGTCGATCCGGTAGAGGTCTCGCTGACGGCGGCTTCGCCGTCGGAGTCCTCGTTGGCCATGGCCTCCCATTCGGCCAGCATGGCGTCCTGATCGACGTCACCTCCCTCTTCCGTCTGTTCGAGATCTTCGGCCATGTGAGAATCGCTATTGAATGAGAATTTCGCGGAACAGAACGTCCCTGACTTCGGCCGGCTCGGCCGCGGTCACAACCCGCGTAAGAAGCTCTTCACGCAGGCGTTGCATGCCGGCCGATCCCTGAAGGTCCTCGATGCGCAATTCGCGCAGATAGACCTGGAAATTGTCGATGACCCGCGGCAGAACCTTTTCGACGATGACCTGATCTTCTTCGCTGCCGAGTTCCAGACTGACCGACAGCTTGAGGTAGCCGGTTCTGCGCCCGCTGGTGTTGAGATTGACCAGCATGTCGGGCAGGTCGAAAAAGACGGATGGCCCAGGTTCGGCCTCCGCCTCGGCCATTTTCGCGTCTTCTCCCTCGCCCTTGCCGAGCAGGGAATCAGCCAGGCCGGAGAAATAGACCCCCGCCCCCGCCGCCAGAAGCAGCATGATCGGAGCGACGACGAACAAAACCAGTTTCTTGCCCGGCATCTTGCGCGGTACGGCTTCGCCGCCGTCCGCACCGGCCCCCTCGGCACCCTCTTCCGTTTCGGCCTCGGGTGCTTCCTCTTTGTCCGCCATGTTTGCAAACCCGCTGATTTCAGAGATTTTTCGTGCCCGAAAAGCTAGGCCATCGCGGTTAAGAAGAAGTTTAGAAAGCGCGCTCCGCATACCATCCGGACATCGCCCGGAAGCCGCCTGCCCCGGGTCAGGGAGGAGCACCCCCGGAGTCCCGGGGCACCCGGAGCGGCGTCTTCAGCGTCCGCAGGCTCATGCACTGCGGCCCATCGGGGCAAGAGTTGCCGGGCAAGGTCTACCGTCGCCCCCTGCACCTGTACGGCTCCGGGGCCCCTCAATGGCCCGAAATGTGGTCATTTTTCCTGAGCGCCGGCCGATCCGGACCGAACCCGCACGATTTGGCACGCGCCATGCATGACGATGGCGACACAGGCACAAAGGCCTGGGTTCCATCCGGTCCCGGAATTCGCCAACGCCAACATCGACGCGCCACAGACAGATCAGATACCGATCCGATGGAAAACTCTTTTCCGGTCGCCCTTTCCCGCCAGCAGGTTCTGGCCCGCCAGATGGATACGATCGCCACCAATCTGGCCAATATCAACACGGCCGGCTTCAAGGCCGAGCAGATGATCTTCACGGAGTTTCTCGATCGCACCGGCATCGCCGACGGCCAACCGCTCAGCATGGTTCACGATGTCGCCTTTCTCCGCGACATGAGCGAAGGGCCGTTGCACGAAACCGGCAATCCTCTGGACCTAGCCATCCACGGCGACGGGTTCTTCGTCATCGAGACCGACAACGGGCCGCGCTATACCCGCCACGGGGCCTTCCAGCTCGACAATCAGGGGCGGATCGTCACCCTGGAAGGTCGCCCGGTCCTCAACGAAACCGATTCTCCGATCTTCGTTCCGCCCGATACCAGCACGATCACCATTGCGCGGGACGGAACGGTGTCGGCCGATACGCAGGTGATCGGCAAGATCCAGGTCGTCACCTTCGAGACACCGCAACTGCTGTCCAAGGAAGGCAACGGCCTTTACGACGCCGGCGAGCAACGCCCGCAACCGGCTGGAGAGGCCGAAATCATGCAGGGCATGATCGAAACGTCAAACGTCCAGGCCGTGGCCGAAATGACGCGCATGATCAAGGTGCTGCGCAGCTATCAGTCGGCCGCGCAACTGGCCGAGACCGAGCATCAGCGCATCATGAGCGCAATCGAAGCCATCATCGGCCGGGCATAGCAATTCAGGAGGGTTCGAGACCATGCGATCACTGAGCATCGCGGCGACGGGAATGCTGGCCCAGCAGCTCAACGTCGAAGTGATTTCCAACAATATCGCCAACATCAACACCACCGGCTTCAAACGCCAGCGGGCCGAATTCCATGACCTGCTGTATCAGAACCTGCTGCGCGCCGGGACCACGACCTCGGATGCCGGAACGATCGTGCCGTCGGGCATTCAGATCGGCCTCGGCGTCAAGCCGGCGGCCATCTATCGCATCACCGAGCAGGGCAGCCTTGTGATCACCGACAACAGCCTCGATCTCGCCATCAACGGCAAAGGGTACTTTGCCGTCGAACTGCCCAGCGGCGAGACCGCCTATACCCGGGCCGGGGCATTGGGCCGCAGCCCGGACGGCGACCTCGTCACCTCCGACGGCTACATCATCCAGCCGGGGATCACCATCCCCGACGATGCCGTCGACATCACGATCAACGCCGAAGGCGAGGTGCTGGTGTCGATCGACGGACAGACGGCACCGACCAACGTCGGTCAGATCCAGCTTGCCAACTTCCCCAACGAAGCCGGGCTTCAGGCTATCGGCGACAACCTGTTTCTGGAAACCCAGGCTTCGGGTGCCGCCATTCTGGCCACCCCCGGCTCCGATGGCTACGGCACCATCCAGCAAGGAGCGCTGGAAAACTCCAACGTCAACATCGTGGCCGAAATCACCAACCTGATCACCGCGCAGCGCGCCTACGAGATGAATTCACGGGTGATCCAGGCCTCCGACGAAATGATGTCGAGCGTCACCCAGCTTCGCTGATCCTGCGGTTTTTGGAAGGTCATCGCGCCATGTCCCGGCTTTTCGTCCTCGTTGTCGCCTTCGTCGTCGCCTCCGTCCTCGCCCCGGCGTCTCCGGCCGCCGCTGCGGCGGACGCGCCGACGGCACAAGTTCCGGGCCCGGTTGCGCTCAGAACGAGCG
>RFLL01000293.1 GCA_003693905.1 Alphaproteobacteria bacterium | reverse complement strand
GCCGGGGCCCCGGCCGGGGCGTTAGTGTGCTCGGCAGCATCGGGGGCGCATAGTGCGCTTCCTCGGCGTAATAGTCGTCAAAGCCGACGATCCGGCGCAAAGTGGCGAAGTCGAGCAGGCGGTCCCCCGGGTGGCGCCCGGCACGCAGATCGGTGAGCGCTGCCATCATCGCCCGCATCGCCGCGCTGAGCAGAGTCAGGGGATAGGCGACGAGGCGGTAGCCGATGTCGCCGAGGACCGCCGGCGGCAACAGCGGCGTATCCCCGTCCTCGACCATGTTGGCCATGTGAATGCCGGGCACCTCGGCGCAGATGCGGCGCATTTCGTCTTCTCCGCGCGGTGCCTCGACGAACAGGATATCGGCCCCCAGTCCGGCAAAGGCAGCGGCGCGGGCCAGCGCCTCGTCGAGGCCGTCGGTTGCGCGCGCATCGGTGCGCGCCAGTATCAGGATGTCGCCGCCTGTCGCCTGCAACGCCGCGCGGGCGTCGACGGCGGCACGAATCCGCGCCAGCGCTTCGGCGCGGGAAACGACCTGTTTGCCGCGGGTATGGCCGCAGCGCTTGGGCCACACCTGATCCTCGATCATCACTGCCGCAAAGCCGGCCTGCGCATAGCCGAACACGCTGCGCTTGACGTTGAGCGCATTGCCGTAGCCGGTATCGGCATCGCCGATGACCGGGATGGCGACGGCGGCACAGATGTTGCGTCCCTGATCGACGATCTCGCCGTATGAAATGAGCCCCGTATCGGGCAGGCCCAGACGGGCCGCCGAGACGCCGAAGCCGCTCATGAAGGTCAAAGGAAATCCGGCCTGCTCGATCAGACGGGCGGACAGGGCATCGAAGCAACACGGCATGACGAGGGCGCCGTCGCGGGCCGGGTCGTGGCCGTGCAGCAGCGTGCGCAGTCGCCGCGCCGGTGTCACGGAGTGCGAAGAGGTGGAATGCGGGGGTGAGCTCTGGGACATGTCCGGTTCATTCAAGGTTCGTTCAGGGCCGCTTGTTCGTCAGGGCATCTTGAAGGGTCAGGGCATCTTGAAGGGAATGTAAAGGGCAAGATCGGGCATCAGGTAGATCGCCGCCACGGTCCCCAGCATCAACACGATGAACGGCCACACGCCGCCGGCGACCTCGCTCATCCGGGCCTTGCCGACGGCCTGGATCACATAGAGATTGAGCCCGACCGGCGGCGTGATCAACGCGCATTCGACCATGATGACGAAAAAGACGCCGAACCACACGACGTCGATGCCGAGCGTGGTCAGCGATCCGGCCAGAACCGGCACCATGATCAGCATCATCGACAAGGCTTCCAGCACCAGCCCCATGATCAGCAGCACGCCGGATATGGCAATGACGAACAGAGCGCCGGACTGGATGTTGTCGGCGATGAAAACGGATATCTCCTGCGGAATGCGGTAAAGGGTGATGGCCTTGCCGAACACCGAAGCGCCAGCGACGATCAGCAGGATCGCAATCGTCGTCATCATCGCTTCGCGCGTTGCGGCCTTGAGTTTCTCCCAGTCCAGCGTGCGCAGAATGATGCCGGTGACGACAAGCGCGCCGATGAACCCGACCGCGGCCGCTTCGGTCGGCGTGAAGACGCCGCCGTAAAGACCGATGACGATGAAGGCGGCCAGAATCGCCGTCGGCAGCGCGCGGCGCGTGGTGCGCATCCGCGTTGCCCAGTCGGCCCTGGGGCTGGCTTCGCAGCGCGGCGAGAAGCGGGCGTAGAGCATCGAATAGCCGACGAACAGCCCGATCATCAGCAACCCCGGGCCGATCCCGGCAAGAAACAGGGAGATGATCGATTCCTCGGTGATGACCCCGAAGATGATCATCGGGATCGATGGCGGAATCAGAATGCCGAGGGTGCCGCCGGCGGCCAGCAGGCCGAGCACGAAGGGGCGCGGGTATCCGCGCGCGGTCATCTCAGGGATCGCCACCGTGGCGATCGTCGCCGCGGTCGCGACCGACGAGCCCGAGATCGCCGCAAACAGGCCGCACGAAAAAATCGTCGCCACCGCCATGCCCCCCGGCCAGTGACCGACCCAGGCCTGCACCGCCGCGAACAGATCGCGCCCGACCCCGCCCTTGAGCAGAATGTTGGACATCAGCAGAAACAGCGGCACGGCGATGAGAACGAAGCTGTCGATGGTCGACAGCAGCGCCGCCGGCGTCATCAACGACGAGAAGCCGCCGAGAAACAGCAGCAGCATTCCCAGGCCGCCGAGCGCGAAGGCGACCGGGATGCCGGCGAACAGAGCCGCCAGCAGGGCCACGATGATGGCGACGGCGCTCATGGCAGGGGCTCGGACGGGGTGCCGTGATCCGGCGGTGGCGCGCCGCGTGCGTCGGTGCGGAACGCTTCGACCAGGGATTGCAGAACCAGCAGTCCGCCGCCGGCCGGAACCGCCGCCTGGCTCCAGAACAGCGGCAGATCCAGCATCGAGCCGGTCGTGCGCCCCCGGCTCAGTGAATCCCACATGACCTCGAAACCGGTGATGGCGACGGCGAGGCCGAAGGCGGCGATGACGAGAAGGCTGAGGACCTCCAGCACGGTACGCGCCGGCCTCGGCAGCAGGTCGGTGACCACGGTGACGCGAATGTGGGCCCGCCGGTGTACCAGTGCCGCCGCACCGGCAAAGGTGCCCCAGACCAGCAGCAGGCGCGACAATTCCTCGGCCCAGATCGTCGGTGCCGTGAATATGTAGCGGGCAGCGACTTCCCAGCCGAGCATCAGCCCGGTGGCAAAGAACAGCCACGCGGCCACGTGGGCAAGAGACTCCGAGATGCGGTCGATGACGGTCATGGCAATGACAACGGCTGCGGCGACATGCGGCGATGGGACTGGAGATGGTGGTTCGACATGCAGTGCCCCATGCCCCGGTACAGGGCAACGGTGCGGAAAATTGAACGGGATGCGGCAACGGTGCCCCGGCCATCCGCCGGGGCACCGCCGGAACCTGTACTACTGACGCAACGACAAG
>RFLL01000292.1 GCA_003693905.1 Alphaproteobacteria bacterium | reverse complement strand
CGAGTCCAGAATCTCGTGCACCAGGCCGCCGGGATCCTCGGGCGAGTGATGTTTCGATGTGTAGACGATCGGCATGTGCGGGGTTCCGAAAGATCCTGCCGGTACCGGTTGCCGCCGGCGGCTGTCAGGTCGCGGGCTTTTTCGACCACCGGGGCATGCTGTGTTCCTCGGTGAAATGGTTCAGCATGATGTTGAAACTGACACTGATGCGCTCGCCTTCGGCTTCCGTGGGCGCCACTGAATGTTCCAGCCACGCCGGAAACACGATCAGGCGCCCGGGATGGGCGTCGATTCTGATTTCGCTCGCCGTCGGCTCGGTCAGCTTCTTGACCCTGGGGGACAGGAGGTGAGCCTGCGGCCGCGGGTCGTGGAGAATCAGGCCGTCGGTCGCGTGCGGCGCCTGGGCATAGTAGACGCCGCTGAGGAAGTTGTTCGGATGTATGTGCGGCCGGTGGCTGGTTCCCGGCGGGTGCACGTTGGCCCAGCAGCCGGTTATGGCGAAGTCCGAATAATCGACCTTGAGGAAATCGAGCACGCTTGCCCCGGCGCGCCGGAAGAAGGCGACCAGGCGGCGGAATTCGGGCAGGTGGTGCAGATCATGGTGCGACTGCCAGATCCTGCCCCCGGACTTGGCGGCGGGAGTCTCGCAGGCGCTTCTGATTTCGGCGATCTTGGGCAGGATCACCGTGTTGATGGCCGTGCTGTCCTCCGGCTTCAGGTCGTGGACCCAGACGTAGGAGGGAAACGTCATCAGGATTCGCGCCTCGGCAAAGGCTTGGGGCTGTTCGGTCATGGGATCTTCCGATCGGTGAGGTCGGCATTCGTCAAGGGTGTCCTATCCCCGGCGCAGGAGGGTGAGGCGGAAGGGCTGGCGGAAAAGGTAGGCTCCTTCCTCGTCGCGCTCGGCCGCGGCCTCGAAGGCGCGGGCCAACGCCGCCTCGCCGGCTTCAACCAGGGGCCGGCGGCGTTCGTCCACGGCGATCAGGCGGGCGCGGAACTGGGCGAAGTCGTCGTAGCGGATCGGCGCCAGGTAGACGGCCTCACGTACCGGCGCGAACGTCGGCCCCTGCGCGGCCTCCTGGAGTGCGGCGTAGGCGCGGGCGCGCACGTGCGTCTCGTCCTCGATGGTGCGAGTCAGCTCGAAATATCGTCCGGCGGCGATCGGTTCGACCACGTACAACAGCCCCCCCGACCTGAGCACGCGCGCCGCTTCGCCGAGCGCGGCCGCCTGCAGATCGACCGGCACGTGGTGCAGCGCGTTGAAGAACACGGCAATGTCGAACTCGCCGTCGGGCAGCGGCAGCTCCTGCGCTCCGGCCCGGATGTAGGTTTCGTCGCCGGCCGGCTCCGCGGCGCGGGCGCGAGCGATCTGCCCGGAGGAGGGGTCGATCCCGATGACGCGCGCTCCGGCGCGGGTCATGAGACGGACCAGCGCCCCGTCGCCGCAGCCGATGTCGACGACGCGAGCGCCGGACAGATGCAGATTCTCCTCCAGCACCGCGCGGTGGTTGCGCGTCGGCGGCTCCTGAGGCGTCGTGTCGTGCGATTGCGGTGTCGTCATGGCGTCGGAAAGTATGGCGGCAGAAACGATCCGCGGGCAAGGCTGCCGGCGTGCGATCGTACCCGGGGCCCGGATTTGCACGATCCGGCAATTGAGCTACCTTGGCCGCCCGCATTGAACGGCGGCGGGCAAGGCTGGACGGTGCAAGACAGGGGCGGATCCGAGAATGGCGATCGAGTTGGGCGAACCGGACCACCCGGACATCCGTGACGGCGTGCGGGCGTTGTGTGCACGGTTTTCCGGTGCCTACTGGCGTGCGCACGATCGCGACCGGACCTATCCGGGCGAGTTCGTACAGGCGTTGACCGAGGCCGGCTACCTGGCGGCCCTGATTCCGGAGGACTACGGCGGCAGCGGCCTGCCGCTGTCGGCGGCGGCGGCGATCCTCGAAGAAATCCATGCCTCCGGCGGCAACGGGGCGGCCTGCCATGCCCAGATGTACACGATGGGCACCATCCTGCGTCACGGCAGTGCCGAGCAGAAGCGTCGCTGGTTGCCCGACATCGCAGCCGGGCGTCTGCGCCTTCAGGCCTTCGGCGTCAGCGAGCCGTCGAGCGGCACCGACACCTTGAGTTTGACGACGACGGCGCGACGCGACGGCGACCATTACGTGATCCACGGCCAGAAGGTGTGGACCAGCCGCGCCGAACATTCCGATCTGATGCTGCTGCTGGCCCGCACCACGCCCCGGGACCGGGTGACCAGGAAGGGCGAGGGCCTGTCGGTGTTTGTGGTCGATCTGCGCACGGCGACCGTGGGCGATCCGCCGCCGGTCGTCATCCGCCCGATCCGCACCATGATCAACCACGCCACCACCGAGGTCTTCATCGACGGCCTGCGAGTGCCGGCGGACAACCTGATCGGGGAAGAGGGCAAGGGGTTCCGGTACATTCTCGACGGCATGAATGCGGAGCGCATCCTGATCGCCGCCGAATGTCTGGGCGATGCCCGCTGGTTCATCGACACCGCGCGGCGCTATGCCAATGAGCGGCGGGTGTTCGGTCGCCCGATCGGCCAGAACCAGGGTATCCAGTTTCCGATCGCGCGCGCCTATGCCCAGGCGCAGGCGGCCGCCCTCATGGTGCGCCGCGCCGCGGCCCTGTTCGAGGCCGGGCGGCCATGCGGTGCCGAGGCGAACATGGCCAAGCTGCTGGCTTCCGAAGCGTCGTGGGCGGCCGCCGACATGTGCCTGCAGACCCACGGCGGTTACGGTTTTGCCGAAGACTACGATGTCGAGCGCAAGTTCCGCGAGACGCGGCTTTATCAGATCGCACCGATTTCAACCAACCTGATCCTCGCCTACCTGGCCGAGCACGTGCTCGGCCTGCCGCGGTCGTACTGAGTCTCGACATGACGCAACCGAACGAAACCGGACAGGACAATCCCGCCGCCGCGGCCCGGCCGTTGTCCGGGCTGCTCGTCGTCAGCCTGGAACAGGCCGTTGCCGCACCCTATTGCGCCGCGCGTCTGGCCGATGCCGGGGCCCGGGTCATCAAGGTCGAGCGCCCGGAAGGCGATTTCGCCCGCGGCTACGACCGGGTGGCGGACGGGCACAGCGCCTATTTCGTGTGGCTCAACCGGGGCAAGGAATCGATCGCGCTCGACATCAAGGAGCCGCGGGACAAGGCGCTGTTGGCGCGGATGATCGCGCGCGCCGACGTGTTCATCCAGAACCTGGCCCCCGGAGCCGCGGCACGGGCCGGCTTCGACAGTGCCGCCCTGCGTGCCCGCCACCCCCGCCTCATCACCTGCGATATCAGCGGCTACGGCGACGAAGGACCATATGCGGACATGAAAGCCTACGACCTGCTGGTGCAGGCGGAAACCGGCCTGGCGGCGGTGACCGGTCGACCGGAAGGGCCGGGGCGGGTCGGCGTTTCGGTGTGCGATATCGGGGCCGGCATGTACGCCTACATGGCGGTGCTGGAGGCGCTGATCGCCCGCGGGCGCGACGGGCGCGGGCGCGGCGTGGCGG
>RFLL01000291.1 GCA_003693905.1 Alphaproteobacteria bacterium | reverse complement strand
GAGCCGCCCGGCGGTCTGCGCGAGGCCTGGGAGAAGATCCCGCTGCTCAAAAGCGCGCTCGCCATGCGGCCGAAGACCGTGGGCGGCACCGCGCCATGCCAGGAGGTCGTGCTCACCGGCGACGATATCGACCTCGCCGATCTGCCGATCCAGACCTGCTGGCCCGACGAGCCGGCGCCGCTGATCACCTGGCCGTTGGTGGTCACGCGCGGCCCCAGCGCCGGTGCTGCGGGCGCGCGCCGCGAGGACGATTTCAACCTCGGCATCTACCGCATGCAGGTGATCGGGCGCGATCGCACCCTGATGCGCTGGCTCAAGCACCGCGGCGGCGCCCAGCATCACGCCCGCTGGAAGGCGGCGCGGCGCGAGCCGCTGCCGGCGGCCGCCGTCATCGGCGCCGACCCGGGAACCATTCTGGCCGCGGTAACGCCGGTGCCCGAGACCCTGTCGGAATACCATTTCGCCGGTCTGCTGCGCGGGCGCCGGGTCGAGCTGGTGCCGTGCCGCACGGTGCCGCTCAAGGTGCCAGCCGAGGCCGAGATCGTGATCGAGGGCCTGGTCAGCCTCGACGAGGTGCGTGACGAAGGTCCGTACGGCGACCACACCGGCTATTACAACGCGGTCGAGCCGTTTCCCGTCTTCACCGTGACCGCGATCACCCGCCGCCGAAAACCGGTCTACCTGTCGACCTTCACCGGCCGGCCGCCGGACGAACCGTCGATCCTGGGCGCGGCGCTGAACGAGGTTTTCGTGCCGCTGTTGCAGCAGCAGTTTCCCGAAATCGTCGATTTCTGGCTGCCGCCGGAAGGGTGCAGCTACCGCGTCGCCGTGGTGTCAATCCGCAAGGCCTATCCCGGTCACGCCAAGCGGGTGATGATGGGCGTGTGGTCGACGTTGCGCCAGTTCATGTACACGAAATGGGTGATCGTGGTCGACGACGACATCAACGTGCGCGATTGGAAGGACGTCATCTGGGCGATTTCGACCCGCATGGACCCGGCCCGCGACATCACCGTGATCGAGAATACGCCGATCGACTATCTCGACTTCGCTTCCCCACACAGCGGCCTGGGCTCGAAAATCGGCCTAGATGCGACCACCAAATGGCCGCCCGAAACGAAACGCCCCTGGGGCCGCAAGATCCGGATGGACGAGCGCATCGTCGAGGAGGTAACCCGCAAGTGGGATGCTTACGGCCTGCCCGGCAGCGGCACGCCGATCTGGAAGAAATAGATCGCCGCCGCAATCTGAATCACCTTCGCAATCCGGCGCTTTTTCGCTCTCGAACGGACCCCGGGATTCCGCCTCATGATCGACCTGCTGCCCCCCGCCCCCGTTTTCGCCGTCTTTCTGGCCGCCGTGGTGGCACTGACGCTGACCCCCGGCCCCGACATGCTCTATGTCATGGCGCGCAGTCTCGCTCAGGGACGCAAGGCCGGGGCACTGTCGGCATGCGGCGTCATCAGCGGCGCATTCGTGCACTTGGCGGCCGCGGCGATCGGTCTGTCGGCGCTGTTTCGCCATTCGCCGCTGGCCTTCGATCTGGTCCGTTATGCGGGGGCGGCATTTCTGCTCTACCTCGCCTGGCGCGCGGTGCGCGGCGGTGACAATCTGACGACGCCGGTGCAGCAGCGCCGATCCGGACCGCTGGCCATCTATGCGCAAGGGCTGGCGACGAACCTGCTCAACCCCAAGGTGGCGCTCTTCTATCTCAGCTTTCTGCCCCAATTCGTCGATCCGGCACGCGGCTCGGTGGTGCTCCAGATCGTGCTTCTCGGCAGCATGCTCAACCTGCTCGGTCTGGCGGTGAAGCTGGGCGTGGCCATGGGCGCCGGCGGGCTCGGCGGCTGGCTGAAGCGCCACCCGCGCTTCCGGCGCATACAGCGCTGGGCGAGCGCCGGCATTCTCGCCACTCTGGCGCTGCGCATCGTGGTTCCCGGGCGTAGCTGAGGCAGGGGCGGATACGAGCTTTCCGGCTCCGGCGGCCGTCGCGGGACTGGCGGCAATGGGGGTGCTGCCCCTATATAGGGGGAAGCTCGTGTCATCCGCCCATTGTGCAGACATCCACCGATGCGAAGGAAACCGGCCGCATGACCGCCGCTCTCGACCTGCTCGATTCGCTGCTCGCCAAGGCCCGCGCCGCCGGCGCCGATGCCGCCGACGCCCTGCTCGTCGAGGGTATCTCCCTGTCACACGCCCGGCGCCTGGGCGCGGTCGAGCGCGTGGAACGGGCCGAGGGCCGCGACCTCGGCCTGCGCGTGCTGATCGGGCGCCGTCAGGCCATCGTGTCGTCGACCGACCTGAGCCCGCAGATGCTGGACGAACTGGTCGAACGGGCGTTGGCCATGGCGCGCACGGTGCCGGAAGATCCCTACTGCGGCTTGGCCGAGCCCGACGAGCTGGCGCGCGACATCCCCGTCCTCGACATCTGTGACGAGGCCGAACCGGCGCCCGAGGTTCTGATCGAACGCGCCGCCGCGTGCGAAGAGGCGGCGCGTGCCGTACCCGGGGTCACCAACTCGGAAGGGGCCGAGGCGGCGTGGAGTCTGAGCCGCATCGCGCTCGCCGCCTCCAACGGCTTTGCCGGCAGCTATGCCGTATCCCATCACTCCTTCGGCGTCTCCGTGCTGGCCGGCGAGGGCCTGGGCATGGAACGCGATTACGATTTCAGTCAGGCCACCCACGGCGCCGACCTCGAAGACCCGGCCACGGTTGGGCGCCGGGCGGGCGAACGTGCGGTCAGGCGGCTGGGCGCGCGCAAACCCGGCACCGGCAAGGTGCCGGTGGTCTACGATCCGCGCGTGGCCGGCAGCCTGCTACGCCATCTCGCCGGGGCGATCTCGGGCCCGGCGATCGCCCGCGGCACCAGCTTCCTGAAAGACCGCCTGGGCGAGGCCGTTTTCGCCCCCGGAATCACCATCATCGACGATCCGCACCGGCCGCGCGGCCTGCGCTCGAAGCCGTTCGACGGCGAAGGCGTGGCCAACGCGCGCCGCGAAATCGTCGCCGACGGCCGTCTGACGACGTGGATTCTCAGCCTGAACTCGGCCCGGCAACTGGGCCTGAAGACGACCGGTCATGCGGCGCGCGGCGTGTCTTCTCCGCCGTCGCCGGCGGTGACCAATTTCTACCTGGCGCCGGGATCCGTGGGGCCCGAGGACCTGATCGCCGATATCGAAAGCGGCTTCTACGTGACCGAGATGATGGGCATGGGGGTCAACGGGGTCACCGGCGACTACAGCCGCGGAGCGGCCGGGTTCTGGATCGAGAACGGTACCCTTGCCTATCCGGTGAGCGAGGTCACGGTCGCCGGCAACCTGAAGGACATGTTCCGCACCCTGGTGCCGGCCAACGACCTGACTTTCCGCTACGGCATCGACGCCCCGACGGTGCGCATCGACGCCATGACCGTGGCCGGCGCCTGAGGCGGGCTCCCGGCTTATTCCGGCGGCACGATCAGGCTCAGGGCCGCGGGCTCGATCTCCATGTCCACCGGCAGATGCGCCGCAAGATCGCCGTCGGCCTGAACCGGATCTCCCGGCGGGCCGGTAAAGCGCACCCGTGTGGCCGCGACGATCCGCACGTCGCGGCG
>RFLL01000290.1 GCA_003693905.1 Alphaproteobacteria bacterium | reverse complement strand
TTTCTCTGAAACTGGCACCACACCGGCGCGCACCAGTCCCTTGACGACGGCGGCGCCGACCCCGGCAGCGGCCACGATATCGGCCATCGGGCGCGGCTGCGCGCCGAGCACTGCCAGTACCCGCTGCCGGGCGGCAGTCAGCCGGAGCCCGCCGGGTGCATTTCCGGCCGCCAGGCGGTAGCCGAGGCGCGGGCGCGGTGGCGACAAGGCGGCCGGAACGCTGAGCGCCATGCGCAGCACCGCCCCGCGCGGGGCCATGGTGTAATCGGCGACCCAGTCGATGAAGCGGCGCTGGACCGCCGTCAGCGGCGGAACATCGCAGCGTTCGAGGACCGCTCGCAGGCGCGCCGCCGGCACCTCGTCCGCCACCGGCGGCGGGTCCCAGACTACGCCGATCGCCTCGCGCCCGCCCAGCGGCACCCGCACCACCGCCCCCGGCGCCAGCGCCAGATCGTCGGGCACGGCGTAATCGTACGGACGCGCAATCGGCACCGGCAGCAGCACCGACACCCGCCGGGGCGCAGCCCCGGGAGGGGACCCGGACGCGG
This sequence comes from Alphaproteobacteria bacterium, assembly GCA_003693905.1. Classification (GTDB taxonomy): domain Bacteria; phylum Pseudomonadota; class Alphaproteobacteria; order Kiloniellales; family J153; genus J153. Next base: position 2,343 of record RFLL01000290.1, on the reverse strand, counting down.
CCCGGCGATGCGCGGCGGGACGACGGGGTGCGCTGGCGCGGCGGGGGGGCATGGGCTACACTCTAGATGGGACGCCCGCATGCGGCCAACAGGACCGGCAACGTCCCCGAAAGTGTCCTTGACAGAGCCCGGGACCGGCTGGCATGCGGAAGGTCCTGAAAGCCTGCGGCACCGGGCCGCCGGCGGGATGTACATCGCGGCAACGGAACGGAACGAGCGTGCGCTTTTTCATTGATACGGCCGACGTTGCGGAGATTCGCGATCTGGCGATGACCGGCCTCGTCGACGGGGTCACGACCAATCCTTCTCTGATCGCCAAGTCGGGTCGCAACTTCATCGAGGTTCTGATGGAGATCTGCGACATCGTGCCGGGTCCGGTCAGCGCCGAGGTGACGGCGACGGAGTACGAAGGCATGCTGGCCGAAGGCCGTCATCTGGCCGCGCTCGCCCCCAACGTGGTCATCAAGGTGCCGCTGACGCCCGACGGGCTCAAGACCTGCCGCACCCTGTCCGACGAAGGCATCCCGGTCAACGTCACCCTGTGCTTTTCCGCCGCCCAAGCGATTCTTGCGGCCAAGGCCGGCGCGCGCTTCGTCTCGCCGTTCGTCGGACGCCTCGACGACGTCGGTGCCGAGGGCATGGATCTGATCGCCGACATCGTCGAGATCTACGAGAACTATCCCGATTTCACGACCGAGGTGCTGGTCGCTTCGGTGCGCAACCCAACCCACGTGGTCGAAGCGGCGCGGATCGGTGCCCATGTCGCAACCATTCCTCCCGCCGTCCTGCGCGCGATGTACAAGCATCCGCTCACCGACAAGGGCTTGGAAGCCTTTCTTGCCGACTGGGCCAAGACCGGCCAGGACATCCTGAAGGCGAAACCCGCAAGCGGCCAGACGGCACATGACCGGAAACAGCAGAGACGCCGCGCCTGAGCCGGGGGGCGGCAAGCGCCCCGCGCCCGGCCAGCCCGCGCGTGAACCGCTGTCGGCGGTCCAGGTGATCGACTATCTGCGCCGTCACCCTGATTTCCTTTGCGATCATCCGGATGTTCTCGACGTGCTGCGCCCGCCGGCACGCACGTCGGGCAACGGCGTCGCCGACCTGCAACAGTTCATGGTCACCCGTCTGCGCAGCGAGATTGCCGATCTCCAGGCCGCCCACGACGCCATGGTCGCCACCAGCCGCAGCAACCTGTGTGCCCAAGCGCGGGTGCACAAGGCCATTCTGCTGCTCCTAGGTGCGCGCAGCTTCGAGCATTTCATCGAAACGCTGACCACCGACGTGGCGGTCGTTCTCGACGTCGACGTGGTCGGGATCGGGGTCGAACAGGACCGCGATTGCACCCACGCATCAACGCCACGGTGCGAAACGCCGGGCGTGTTCCGGCTTGCCGCCGGCGCCGTCGACCGTCTGATCGGCCCCGGCCAGCAGGTCATGCTGCGGGCCGACGTGGACGGCGACCCGGCGATCTTCGGGCCCGGCGCCGGACTGGTTCATTCCCAGGCCCTGATCCGTCTGACGATCAGCAGCACCACGCCGTGCGCCCTGCTCGCCTTCGGCTCGCGCCATGCGGACAAGTTCCAGCCCGGTCAGGGGACCGAGCTGCTCAGCTTTTTCGCCCGTGTCGTGGAGACCTCGATCCGGGGATGGCTCAACCTGCCCGAGTAATCGGCCCCCCTGCCGCCGCCGATCTGCATGCCGCCGTTAGCGCGTGGCAGGACTGGCTGCGCGACGAACGCCGGGCCTCGGCCCACACGCTGGCCGCCTACGGCCGCGACTTCGACCATTTCCTGACCTTCCTCGCCGACCATCTCGGCGGGCCGGCGGCGCTGAGTGATCTGGCCCGGCTGCGCGTCGCCGATTTTCGCGCCTGGCTGGCGCACCGCACCGGGACCGGCATCGGCCGCGCCTCGAACGCCCGGGCGCTGGCGGCGGTGCGCGGGTTTTTCCGCTGGGCGGCGCGGCGCGGGCTGGTCGACAACGCCGCCCTGGCGGTCCTGCGCACGCCCAAGGCCCCGCGCCCGGTACCGCGGCCGTTGCAGGTCGACGAAACCGAAGAGCTGCTCGACGTCGTGCCGGCTTTCGCCCGCGACAGGTGGATCGCCAGGCGCGATGTGGCGGTTCTGCTGCTGCTGTACGGCTGCGGCCTGCGTATCGGCGAAGCCCTGTCGCTGCGCCGCAGCCAGGCGCCTCTCGCCGGACAGGACGCCCTGGTCGTGACCGGCAAGGGGCGCAAGCAGCGCCACGTGCCGCTGTTGCCCGTCGTGATCGAAGCGATCGCGGCCTATCTGGCCGCCTGCCCGTTCCACCTTCCGCCCGAGGGACCGCTGTTCGTGGGCG
>RFLL01000289.1 GCA_003693905.1 Alphaproteobacteria bacterium | reverse complement strand
CTATTTCCGCCAGCTCGGCGCCTACGGCGCCCTGACCGAAGCCATTGCCACGGCCGAAGAGCGCAACCCGGAACTGACCGAGCGCCTTTACGCGCTGGAGGATGCCCTTCAAGCCGCCTGCGCCGCTCTGCGCGAGGCCGGCGACCGGCGCATCAACGACCAGGAAATCGACGACGATCTGGGCTGGGCCGTGGTGGCCAGCCTCGATGGTTGTGCCGAGACCACCCGCCGGGTGGAAGCCACCGTCCAACGGATCACCCGGCTGCAGACCGCCGCCCCCGGGACTCCCTGACCCGCCCCGCCCCTCGCGGTGCAAGGGCGCGGACCGGTTGTCCGGCCGCGTACCCGGGAAAACCGGCATCGGCTGGCCGCACCGCCTTCCTGTCCCTATATTCAGGTTTGCAGGTATCGAGGATTGCCGGCACCCACGGGAAGAACGGGATCAGGCCATGAGCGACGAGACCACAACCACCGGGAAGGTCGTCAAGTCGAACGAAGAATGGATGCGCACGCTGACGCCCGAGCAGTTCCGCATCACCCGCATGAAGGGAACCGAGCGCGCGTTTTCCGGTCCCTATCACGATTGCAGGACGCCCGGGACCTATCATTGCGTGTGCTGCGGGCAGGCGCTGTTCGATTCCGAAGCCAAGTACGATTCGGGAACCGGCTGGCCGTCCTTCTTCCAGCCGCTGAGCCCGGAGGCGGTAGCAACCAGATCGGATCGCACCCTGTGGATGGTGCGCACCGAGGTTCTGTGCGCGCGCTGTGACGCCCACCTGGGGCACGTGTTCGATGATGGGCCGCCACCCACCGGCCGGCGCTACTGCATCAATTCGCTGGCGCTGCGTTTGCATCCGCGTGCGCAACCGTTCTGAGCGCCTGAGCCCGTCGCCCGGTATCCGGCGGCGACGCGGACTTGTCCCGGCGCCGGGGGTCTTGCATCCTGCGCGTCATGAGCACGAACGAGCCCGATTCCGCACCGGCGGCGTCCCCCGCGGTGCATCCGCAGGACTATCCGCGCGCGGCCCTGGTCACCGGGGCGGCGCGCCGCGTCGGCCGTGCCATCGCCCTTGATCTGGCGCGCCACGGCTGGGCGGTTGCCGTCCACTATCGCACCTCGGCCGCGGACGCCGCGGCCACCGTAGCCGACATCGAGGCCGCCGGCGGGCGCGCCCTTGCCTTGCAGGCGGATCTGGCCGATGAGGCCGACGTCGAAACCTTGGTTCCGCGCGCGGTGGCGGCGTTGGGGCCGCTGGGGTGTCTGGTCAACAATGCCTCGACCTTCGAGATGGATACGATCGAGACCGCGACGCGCGAATCCTGGGATCGCCACATCGAACCCAATCTGCGCGCGCCGCTGGTTCTCAGTCAGGCCTTCGCGCGGGCTCTGCCGATGCCGGACGGCGGGGTCATCATCAACCTGATCGACCAGCGGGTGTGGAATCTCACCCCCTATTTTCTCAGCTACACCGTGTCCAAGGCCGGGCTGTGGACCCTGACGCGCACGCTGGCCCTGGCGCTGGCGCCGCGGATCCGGGTCAACGGGATCGGCCCCGGGCCGACCCTGCCGAGCGCGCGCCAGAGCGATGAACAGTTCGCCCGCCAGTGCGCGGCGATGCCCCTTGGCCGCGGCACGTCGCCGGCCGAAATCTGCCGGGCGGTGCGTTTCATCCTCGAGACGCCGAGTCTGACCGGTCAGATGATCGCCCTTGACGGTGGCCAGCACCTCGGCTGGGCGCCGGCACCGGGGCCGGGCGGCGAATGAGGCCTGCGCGCGCCCGCACGCAAGCCATGCTTCAAGTGCGTCACTTGGCCGGGCGCAGAGCGGCGCGGAGCCCTCTAACCCCTTGCTGGAACGACCATTCCCGGGCCTGCGGCAGGCAAGTTGTGCACAGGCCGACGAAAATTGAACGGGCCCGGACGTACTCGTCACCGGTTTCGCAAATGAAACTTCGCATTTTCATTTTCAGAGGATATTTTCTAGCAATATCAATATGTTGATAGAATTGCCTAAAAAATGTGCAATTTAGCGGAAGCTTTGGTTTTACTGGCGGTCGGTTGGATCGGTGGCACCATATCCACAAATTTATCCACAGGAATCGGGGATATGTGGCGCGATCGTGACGATTCCCAGGTGATAACTGGCATCCGGGCCGTTCACGGGGGGCCGGGACGCCGCCGCGGCGCTGGCGCCGTCCTGGCGCAAGTCTTGACCGTTTTTTTGAGCACATCATGTCAAGTCGGGTATTTATTACGAATTCGTTAATTGAGATGCAGTTGCGACGGGCATGATGAAGACGCGCACCCCCCGCCCCGACAAGGATCCTTCAGCCGGCGGCAAACGCTCGGCGATGCGCCCGGAAGAGGACCCGGGCGCGGACCCGATTCCGGCTTCCGACGCGGCGGCATGGCTGGAACAGATGCGCCGGCGCAACGCCCACGCCCGCGAGGCACCGGCGCCGGCGGCGATGGCACACGGCGCGGCGGTGATTGCCGAAGCCGTCAAGACGCTGCCCGGCAGCCCCGGCGTCTATCGCATGCTCGACCATCGCGGCGAGGCCCTGTACGTGGGCAAGGCCCGCAATCTGCGCAAACGGGTGGCAAGCTATGTGCAGGTCGCACGCCTGCCACGCCGGTTG
>RFLL01000288.1 GCA_003693905.1 Alphaproteobacteria bacterium | reverse complement strand
GACGTGGATGCCATGATCGAGGCCGCGATCAGCCGCCGCCTCGGCGAGATGCCGGATCCGCGAATCTACATGGCGTCGCAGCGGCGGCACCGGGACCTTTCGATCCTGGTTCTGCTGGACGTCTCGGAATCGACCAGGGATCGGGTTCGCGGTGGCGATGCGTCGGTTCTCGATCTCGAGCGCGCGGCCACCGCCCTGCTAGCTCATGCGATGAGCGAAGTCGGCGATCCCTTCGCCATTCATGCATTCTGCTCGAACGGGCGCCAGGAGGTGCATTACCAGCGGATAAAGGATTTCGATACCCCCTACGACGCCGCGGCCAAATCATATCTCGCCGGTCTGTCCGGCGGACTGTCGACCCGCATCGGGGCGGCCATGCGTCATGGCGCGGCGGATCTGCGCCGGCAGTCGACGCACCGCCGCCTGCTCCTGGTCGTGACCGACGGAGAACCTTCGGACATAGACGTGCAGGATCGTCGCTATCTCGTCGAGGATGCGCGCCGGGCCGTCCTTGCCGTGCGCCATGAAGGGATCGACGTTTTCTGCGTCGGTCTGGAATCCGGCGGCGACAGCTATCTCACGCGGATTTTCGGGCGGCGGAACGTGGTCCAGATCGACCACCTGAACCGGCTTCCGGAAAAACTGCCCATGCTTTATTTCCGCTTGACGAGCTGACGGGACGCCCCCCATGACGAAGGACGACTGGCGGAAATACGTCTGTGAGTTGATCGGCACCTTCACCCTGGTTTTTTTCGCCGCCGGTGCGGTCATGGTGGGCGATCTGACGGGGGATCTGGGGGCCATCGGTGCCGGTCTGATCTCGGGTCTGGTCATCACGGTGGTCATCTACGCCTTCGGTCATGTATCGGGGGCCCACGTCAACCCGGCGCTGTCGATCGCGGCAGCCTGTCTGGGAAAACTCGAAAAGCGGCTGCTTCCGGGATACGTCTGTGCGCAGATGGTCGGTTCGGCCGCCGGCGGTCTGGCGCTGCTGTGGATCGTCGGACGGCACGGCACCATGGGCGCCAATCTGCCGAATGTCGCCCTCGGCGTGACACCGGCGGCGGCGTTTGCGATCGAGCTGTTCCTGTCGTTCCTTCTGATGTGGGTCATCTGCGGCACCGCGTTCGACGAGCGCGCCTGCGGATCGCTGGCCGGGTTGGCCATCGGCGCGACGGTCGGGATCGAGGTCATGCTGATGGGGCCCTATGCGGGCGCGGCGATGAACCCGGCGCGCGCCTTCGGCCCCTACCTAGCAATGGGCGACTTTACCCACTTCTGGATCTATGCCGTCGGTCCGGTGGTCGGGATGCTCGGCGGGGCTGTCGCCTATGGCTTTACCCACGGTGCGGCGGCATGGGAGACCCCGGCGACGGGGACGACGGGAACGACGGGGGCGACGGGGAAACCGGCCTCTTCAACGGGCCGAACGCTCAAAAAATTTCGTTGCAGGGGCATGGACCGGCCGGAGTGATCCGGCCCCGCCCGCGCGCCGGTTCGATCCCTCCTGAAGGGGGCACCCCTGAAGAACCGGAAAAAAACACCACGCTCCACACTCGCGAGTGCGGGGCTGACGGTCGCAACGAACACGACACCGGATGGCATGAACCGCCTCCAAGAAACCCGGGACGATTCAGGACCGCGATTCCCTGAGTGCTACACTTTATGTGTGCGCAGGTAATTACGCGGAGCGGTTGCGGCTGGACCGCGATTGGATCGCACAAGATCGAAGGGCAGGCTCCGGCCTGCCCTTTCCTCGTTCCGGCCTTGTATTACCAACTGGGCTCTGTTCTTCGCCGGCGATACGTATTCCGGATTCCCCTGCCTTCAGCGCAGGGCGGCGAAGTTGCGGTAAACGAAGGCGGGAACGGCGGCCTGCGATTCGGCCGTGGCCAGGGCCACCATGTCGTCGTGATGGGGCGACAAGGCACAGGCCGGATCGGTGGCTTCGGCCATGCCGGTCAAGGCGAAGGCCTGACACCGGCAGCCGCCCCAGTCGAGCGTGCGCCGCTCGCACGATCGGCACGGCTCCGGCATCCAGTCGGTGCCGCGAAAGCGTCGGAAAGCATCCGAATCAGACCAGATTTCAGCCAGCGACCGGTCGTGAACCGATTCGAACCGCAGGCTGCGGATGGTCTCGGCGGCGTGACACGGCAGCACGGTGCCGTTCGGGGTGACGGTCAGGAACTGCCGCGCCCAGCCGCCCATGCACGCCTTGGGCCGGCGTGCGTAGTAGTCGGGCACCACGTAGTCGATGGCGAGGACGCCCTTGAGGCGGGTCCGCGCCGCCTCGACCACCGCATTGGCACGTTCCAGCTGGTCGCGCGTGGGCATCAGTGCCGCCCGGTTTCTGAGCGCCCAGCCGTAGTACTGGATGTGGGCGACCTCGAGCCGTCGCGCGCCCAGATCGACGGCCAGATCGATGATCGCCTCCAGGTGGTCGAGATTCTGGCGATGAACCGGGGCGTTGAGGGTCAGCGGCACGCCGGCCGTGCGCACATGAGCGGCGAAGGTCAGTTTTTTCG
>RFLL01000287.1 GCA_003693905.1 Alphaproteobacteria bacterium | reverse complement strand
CGATATCGAAATCGAGGAGGAGGCCGAAGACCTGGTCCGGGTGTTCGAAACCGCGCTCAAGCGCCGCCGTCGCGGCTCGGTCATCCGCCTTACGATCGACGCCGACATGTCGGCATCGTTGCGGGCCTTCGTTCAGGAGGAACTGGGGGTGGCTGACGAGGATGTGGTGACCCTCGACGGCATTCTCGGCCTGTCCGACATTGCGCAGTTGATCACCGACGAACGCCCCGATCTTCTGTTTCCTCCCTACAAGGCCCGCTTTCCGGAGCGCATTCGCGATTTCGGCGGCGATTGTTTCGCGGCCATCCGGGCCAAGGACATCATCGTTCATCACCCTTACGAAAGTTTCGACGTGGTGGCGCAGTTCCTGCGTCAGGCCGCGGCCGATCCCGCCGTCGTCGCGATCAAGCAGACGCTTTATCGCACCAGCGAGGATTCCCCCATCGTCAAGGCGCTGATCGAAGCGGCCGAAGCGGGCAAGTCGGTGACCGCGCTGGTCGAGCTCAAAGCCCGCTTCGACGAGGAACGCAACATCCGCTGGGCGCGCAACATGGAGCGCGCCGGAGTCCACGTCGTCTACGGTTTCGTCGAACTGAAGACGCATGCCAAGGTTTCGCTCGTCGTGCGCCGGGAGGGGGGCAGCCTGCGCTCCTACGTGCATTACGGAACCGGCAACTATCATTCGGTCACGGCAAAGATCTATACCGACTTGTCCTTCTTCACGTGTGCGCCGGCGTTCTGCCGCGATGCCGCGCGCCTGTTCAATTTCATGACCGGCTATGCCAAGCCCAGGCCGATGGAAAAAATCGCCGTGGCGCCGCTCACCTTGCGCACCACGCTGCTGGATCTGATCGCGGCCGAGGCGGCGCATGCCGCGGCGGGGCGCCCGGCGGCGATCTGGGCCAAGCTCAATGCGCTCGTCGATCCCGAAATCATCGATGCCCTATACCGCGCCTCGCAGGCCGGGGTGTCGATCGACTTGGTGATTCGCGGCATCTGCTGCCTGCGTCCCGGTGTTCCCGGCCTGTCGGAGAACATCCGCGTCAAGAGCATCATCGGGCGTTTTCTGGAGCACGGCCGCATCGCCTGTTTCGGCGCCGGGCACGGGCTGCCGTCGCCGCGGGCGCGGGTCTATATCTCGTCCGCAGACTGGATGCCGCGCAACCTCGACCGTCGGGTCGAGGTTCTGGTGCCGATCGAAAATCCGACGGTGCATCAGCAGATTCTCGAACAGATCATGATCGCCAACCTGAACGACGAGGCGCAAAGCTGGCTACTTCAGCCCGATGGCGCATACCGGCGCGTCGACGCCGGCGACGACGGCTTCAGCGCCCACACCTACTTCATGACCAACCCGAGTCTGTCCGGTCGCGGTTCGGCGCTCAAGAAGGCCCACGAGGCGCCGCGGCTGGTCTTCCGGCAGCTCTGATCCGACATGTCCGACCCACGCCCCTGCTGCGTACCGGATGCCCCGCCGGGGCCCGGCACGGGCCCGATCGCGGTGGTGGACATCGGGTCCAACTCGATCCGCCTCGTCGTCTACAGCGGCCTCGAACGCGGGGCGCTGACGCTGTTCAATGAAAAGGTGCTGTGCGGGCTCGGTCGCGGTCTTGCACACAGCGGACGCCTCCATCCCGACGGTGTCGCCCTGGCGCGCAGGAACCTGGTGCGTTTTACCCGTCTTGCCGCGGCCATGGGAGTTGCCCGCATCGACCTGCTGGCCACGGCGGCGGTACGCGAGGCTGCGGACGGGGCCGCCTTCGTGGCCGAGATCGAGGCCCTGTGCGGGCATCCGGTCAAGGTTCTGAGCGGGGCCGAGGAAGGGCGGCTGTCGGCGCTCGGCGTCATCGCCGGACTGGATGCCGTCGATGGCGTCATGGGTGATCTGGGCGGTGGCAGTCTGGAGCTCGTCGAGCTGCGCGGCGGCGAGGTGGGGGCACGCGCGACGTTGCCGCTGGGACCGTTTCAGCTCATGGAACGTTGCGGTGACGATTTTCGAGCGATGGCCAATCTGGTCGATGCACGGCTCGATACGGTACCGTGGCTTGAATCGGCGGCATGCGGATGCGCGTCATTCTTTGCCGTCGGCGGAGCCTGGCGCAGCCTGGCGCGGATTCACATGGACGCCGTCGGCCATCCGTTGCGGGTCATCCACGGGTTTGCCATGTGCCGTCGCGAGGTCGACGATCTGGCCGCTGTCATCGCGGGCCGAAGCCGGCGCGCATTGGCCCGCGTCAAGGGCGTGACCCGCGAACGGCTGGAGACGCTGCCGGCGGCGACGGTCGTTCTGCGCCGCGTGCTGCATCGCCTGCGCGGGCCGCGGACCCGTTTCTCGGCGCTGGGCCTGCGCGAAGGCTACCTTTACGACCTGCTGCCGGCGGCCGAACGGGCCCGCGATCCGCTGATCGCCCAATGCGCCGACATCGCCCGGCGCGAGGCGCATTTCGACCCCATGGGCGAAGCAGTCTTTGCCTGGAGCGAAGTTCTGTTCGCGGGTGCCCTGGGCGCGGCACTGCCGCCGCGCCTGCGTCGCGCCTCGTGTCTTCTGTCCGATATTTCGTGGCGCGACCATCCTGACTACCGCGCCGTCGAGGCCCTGTTCCGGATTCTCCATTATCCGTTCATCGGCATCGATCACGCCGCGCGCGTCGCCCTCGGCTACAGCGCCTACATCCGCTACGGCGGGGCGGCGCGTGGTGCGGTGGTGGCACCGTATCTGCCGCTGATGCCGGGTGAGGTGCGCCGGGCGGCGCGTATTCTCGGGCTGGCGCAGCGGCTGGCCTACCGGGTTTCCGGTGCGACGGCGGCGATCCTGGCGCGCAGCCGCCTTGTACGTGCGACCGGCGGTCGGGAATTGCATCTCGTTCTGCCCGACGATGGCTCGGCCCCGGTCGGCGCCGCGGTCGAGCGCGATCTGCATGCCTTGGCCGAAGCGGTGGACGCCGCGCCGGTAATCGCGGGATAGGAGTAGCCACTTTCCTTCCCTCGGTCCTCCCGGAAAGGTGTATACTTGCAAATATTCGGGAGCAGGGAGGAATGGCATGAAAAACGCGCGATTTTCCCGAAAACACCCTGCGCCATGGGGCGTGATCCTGGCCCTCGGCCTTCTGTTGTCCGCCTGCACGACGACTACGATCGAGCCCACGCTGGTAACCAAGCCGATGCGGGTCTATGACACCGTGTTCATCGGTGATATCGATAGCTCCGAAAAAATATGGCAGGGGCGCCTGCCTTATTTTCGCGAAGGGCTGGTCGACAAGCTGCACGAGGCGGGATTGTTCACACAGGTATCGGACACCGTTCCCGAGACGCTGCCCGAGTCCGCGATTCTGGTCTCCGGCACCGTCACCGAAGTCGACAAGGGCAACAAGGCGCTGCGTTTCCTGATCGGCTTTGGGGCTGGGCGCGCCCGGGTCGAAGGCAATTTCGCAATTGCCGACAAAAGCGGGGTCCTGGCCCGGTTCACCAGCGCCAAGGCCTATTCTGGCGGCGCCGGCATCGGCGGCATCGACATGATGGACATGGACGAGTTGATGACGGCGCTGGGTGAGGTGACCGCCGAATCGATCATTCGCTGGTCGAAGGGTGAAAGTCTGGAACCGCCGAAGAAGCAGGAATAGGCGAAGCCCCGCTTCGCCTGCCTTGCTTCAGGGTACGGTCATTTCAACCGCTGTTTCGGTGATCGTCACTCGTCCCGCCTCGGTGGTGCGGGTGACGCGGTAGAGGCCGCGGTAGCGCCCGCGCGGCCATCCGCCGGGCGGACGCGGACGGCCGATATAGCGCAGCCATTCGGCCCGGTCGCCGGGAACGGTGGCGTGTGCGCGGGTGAGAACCTGGCCATTCGGGCCGATCAGGCGCATCTCTTCGTGGTCGCCGGTGCGCAGGCCCCAGGCCGCCGCCCAGAATATCAGCGTCGGGGGCGTGGCGGCAGGATCGAAACGCGGCACGGTCCCGGCCTGTATGGTGCGCAGGCGCGGTGCGGCGGCGGCAAATCCGGCTCCCAGCAGGCCGCCGGCCCGGTAGACCAGTGT
>RFLL01000286.1 GCA_003693905.1 Alphaproteobacteria bacterium | reverse complement strand
TTCCTGGGCGCCGTCTCGGTCGATCCCCAGCGCGCCGGCGAGCTGATCCCGGTCCTGCGCGAACCGATGTTCCGCGAACCGGGCACGTTCGGTTTCATCAATCAACCGTCCATCTTCGGCCGTGCCGTCGGCGGCGGACGGACCATCGACCTCGACATCTCCGGCCAGAATCTCGAAGACATCGTCGAAGTGGCCGGACGTGCGGCGGCAAAAGTAGTGCGCGCACTGCCGCTGGAGAAGGGCAATCAGCTCAGGCCGAACCCGGGACTGGAACTGGGCGCGCCCGAAATCCGGGTGATTCCCGACCGGGTGCGCCTGGCCGACAACGGGGTCAGCGCGCGCGAGCTGGCCCAGACCATCGACGCCTTCAACGACGGCCTGCGGGTGGCCGAAGTTACGGCGAACGGCGACCGGATCGATCTCACCATCCGCGGCCCCGAACGCAACGTCGTCGAAACCCAGGGCATCGCCGCCCTGCCGGTGGTGACACGCTCGGGCACCATCGTGCCGGCCGGCTCGCTGGCCAATGTGATCCTGACTGCCGGCCCGACCGAGATCCGCCACCGCGAACGCTTCCGCACCGTGACGCTGCAAATCCGCCCGGCACCGAACATTCCGCTGGAAAGCGCGCTCGACACCCTGCGCGCCGAGGTCATGCAGCCGCTGGAAAGCGAGGGCCTGCCGGCGGGCACCCGGCTCGATCTGTCCGGCACCGCCGACAAGCTGAGCCAGACCTGGGATGCCATGGTGGTGGATCTGATCCTGGCCGTCGCCATCGTCTATCTGGTGATGGCGATCCTGTTCGAAAGCTTCGTCTATCCGCTGATCATCCTGCTTTCGGTGCCTCTGGCCGCAGCCGGCGGCGTCGCCGGGCTGGTCATACTCAACCGCTATACCTTCCAGCCGCTCGACATGCTGACTCTGCTCGGGTTCGTGATTCTGATCGGGATCGTCGTCAACAACGCCATTCTTCTGGTCCATCAGGCGTTGCACCACATTCGCGTCGAGGGCATGGACGTCGATGCCGCCATCACCGAAGCGACACGCAACCGCATCCGGCCGATCTTCATGTCCACCCTGACCAGCGTCTTCGGCATGCTGCCGCTGGTCTTCTTTCCCGGGGCGGGATCGGAGCTCTACCGCGGTCTCGGCTCGGTCGTGGTCGGCGGCCTGTTCCTGTCGGCGCTGCTGACGCTGCTGATCATTCCGCCGATGCTGAGCATAGTCGTAGGCACCTTGGAACGCGGGAGCCGGACCAGACGGGCCAGCCCCGAAGAGCCCTCCTTCGGCGCCCGGCCCGAGCCGGCAGCCGGCGAGTGACCGGCCCCCACCCCCGGCAGCGGCGGGGCCGATGGACGTCCGTCCTGCCGTTTCCTACCGTTTGCGGATCTGGAACACGTAGACGCCGTCGGCCTCGGATACCCTGACCAGCTCGTCCCCCGTGGTCTCGCAAAAGGCGCGGAAATCCTGCACCGCGCCGGGATCGGTCGCATGCACTTCGAGGATGTCGCCGGGCGCAAGCGGCTTCATCGCTTTGCGGGCCCGCAAAACCGGCAGCGGACAGCGCAACCCTTTGGCGTCGAGAACCGAGGTGACCATGGGTGCCGTGCGTTTCGGAAAGATCGGGCGAGTGACGATATATTAACACATATTAACAGCTTAGCAGGGTCCGGGAGATGCGAAAAGCCGGTTGTCGATGGCTTGACGCCCCCGACGATGCACCGCACTATGCCCATATGCGTTACGACGAGATTCAATCCTCGCTCCAGCGTGCCAGCGTGCTCCTCAAGGCGATGAGCAACGAGCGCCGGTTGCAGATCCTCTGCTACCTGTCAGAAGGGGAGCATTCGGTCAACGAGTTGTGCCGTCTCGTCGGACTCAGCCAGTCGGCCCTGTCGCAGCACTTGGCGAAAATGCGCCGCGACGGCCTGGTGCAACCGCGCCGCGTAAAGCAGACGGTCTACTATTCCGTGGCCGGAGGCGAGGTGCGCCGGATCCTGGACACGCTGCACGAACTCTATTGTCCGTCCGGCATCGAACAGTCGGACGATCAACCGTCGCCGGCACCGCCACACCCCTTCGATTCCGAACCGGCAAGCAAGGCGTAGGCCAGAAGCATCGCCCAGCCGGCGAGCAGGCAGGCCCCGCCGATGGGGACGAAAGGCCGCGGCAGCCCCCCGGCGCCCAGCGCCATGGCATAAAGCCCGCCACAGAACAGGGCGGTTCCCACCACGAACGCCCAGCCCGCGCTCGCCACAAGGCGCGGCCGCCCGAGTCCGGCCCCGTGCAGAGCCGCCACCCCCAGCAGGGCGACGGCATGGACCGCACCGATGCCCGCCGCGGTCTCCAGCCAAGCGAGCGCCTGCGGGCTGAAGCGTCCCTCGGGCGCGTGCGCCGCCACGGCACCACCGGCCACGCCCAGAAATCCGTTGATCGCAGCCGCTGCGACCCACACCCGCCAGATCCGTGTTGTGCGAAGACCTTGCCTCATCGTCCTTCCCTGCCGTGCCGCCCGGCGCACGCAAATGTGATCGTCGCTCCCTCGCGGGCGCCATTTAAGATCATCCTCATGGTTGCCATTGTCCCGCCCATGACAAGGCGCAAAGACGGCCCGCGGCGGATCGCCGGCCTCGTGCCCGTTTCCGCGCTCGCACAGGTTGCCGGCCTGCTTCTGCTGATTGCCGCGCCGGCCCAGGCCGGGGAGGATCGGGCGTCACGTACGATCCAGGCCACCGCCGCCGCGGTCACGGTCATCGACGGCGATACCATCGCCCTCGGCGCCCGGACCTTTCACTTGGCCGGCGTGGATGCGCCGGAACCCGGGCAGGTGTGTACGGTCAAGGGGCGGAGCTACGACTGCGGCATGGTTTCGCGCACCGCCCTGATGGATCTGACCGCCGGGGCCGCGGTGACGTGCACGCCCCTGGACGAGGCGGGCACATCCGCCGATCCCGTCACCGAAGGCCGGCCGGCGCGGTGCCTCGCCGACGGCTACGACCTGGCCGAAGGCATGGCCTATACGGGCTGGGCGCTGGCCGACCGCGCCACGACAACGCGCTACGTCCGGCTGGAAAACGACGCCCGCAAGGCCGGCCGGGGACTGTGGCGCGGTCGCTTCGTCGCCCCCTGGCGGTGGCGGGCGGGTGCCCGGATCGACCCGGCGGGCACCGTGCAATAACACCCGGCACGGGTTCCTGCCCCAGCCCCGGTCGTGACTTCGCCGGCTGCACGGATCATGATGCGCGGCATGACACCGTGTCCGCAATCCGTTGCCCGTGCGCCGTCGCCTTGCGCACCATCGGACTGCGATGTCGCCTTTGAAGTCTCGGCCGCGGATGTGGCCGATGCCCTGGCGCGACTGGAGCAGGACGATGCGCTCGCCCTGCCGCTCATCGGCCCCCGGCTCCGCCACCGTCTGCTGCGCGCAGCCGCGCGCCTTGCCTTCCGCCCGGCGCAGCCGGTCATCGGCGAAGGCGCCAATGCGGTCTATCAGGAGTTCGACCTGTGCACCGCCATCCCCGCCAGAAGCCCTTTCCGGGCAGTGGCCGGCGCTTTTACCGATCTGCTGGCGGCGGCGCTCGGCCACCTCGATCCTCCCCCCTTGGCGCAGCCGCCCGTGTTCAACGATCTCATTGTCCAGCGCTATGCGCGCGGCGCCCTTGGCATTACGCCGCACCGGGACCATATCCGCTATCGCGGCCTGATCGCCCTGGTGACGCTGTGCGGTGCGGCCCGGTTCCATGTCTGTGCCGATCGCGCCGGTTCCAAGGCCCGCGAAATTCCGGCGCCGGCAGGCAGCGTGGTGCTGATGCGCGCACCGGACTTCGCCGGGCGCCCGGACAGACCGTTCCATTTCCTGTGCGACGTGACCGCGCGACGGATCAGCTTCGGCCTGCGCCACGATGCGCGCATGCCGGCGGCGGCACGGGCGCACATTCCACCGGGCCTGACGTGATCGCCCGGCCCTTTGCAGCGGCGGCACGGGAATGCTAGGTACGCGGCCCGCGCCGTTCAGTCGCACCCGGGCTGCACGAAAGACCCGTCCTGGAATCATGCGCACCGACGATTTCGATTTCGACCTGCCGCGCGAACGGATCGCCCAGCATCCGGTCAGCCCCCGGGATGCGGCGCGCCTGCTCGTCGTCGGCGCGCGCCTCGACGACCGCCGCGTGCGCGACCTGCCGGAGCTGCTGCACCCGGGCGACATTCTGGTGTTCAACGATACCCGGGTGATCCCGGCCCGCCTTTACGGGCGCCGCGGCAACGCCGGGATCGAGGTCACCCTGAGCGCGCCGGCACCGACCGCCGCAACGCGGACGGCGGCAGAGGAAACACGCTGGCGCGCCTTTGCCCGCCCGGCCAGGAAGCTGGTGCCGGGGGACCGGATCGACTTCGCACCCGGATTTGCGGCTACCGTAGCTGCCAGAC
>RFLL01000285.1 GCA_003693905.1 Alphaproteobacteria bacterium | reverse complement strand
CTTCGCTGAGTGCGCGCTGCCACGAGAAGATCACGTCATCGGCCGTAAAATCGTTGCCGTTGTGGAACTTGACCCCCCGGCGCAGCTTGATGCGCCACTTGGTCGGCTCGATGGTCTTCCACTCGACCGCCAGCATCGGCGTCAAGGCGAGATCGGCGTCGTAGCCGACCAGCGGCTCATAGATGTTGCTCCAGAACCCGAGGCTGAAGGTCTCGAACAGACTGTGGGGGTCAAGGCTCTGGATATCGCCCTGAAAGGCCCACTTGAACGTCTTTGCCTGGGCCCCCTGCCCCCACGCGACAAGCGCGGCCACCGCTATGGCTATCAGCCCTTTTCGCATGCCCATCGTTTCGTTTCCTCTCCACTTCACTTCGTTGCCTCAACATGTGCGGCTCGGTACCGATCAGCCCGCACACAAACGATCCCCGCGTGCCGAGAAACCGGAAAAATCCCACCTTTTGGGCGCGGTTGTTCAAGCATCCGCCCCATCGATCGGAATCCGCAAATGTGGTCGGTATCTTAGCCACGCCCCCAGCCTTCCGGCCAGCGAATTCGCCCCTTGCAGAGGCGGTCCTGTTCCGTTCCACCCCCTGTTTTTACAAACGGTTCTTGTAGAATGTGCCGCCTTTCATCACCGCCACGACCCGTTCCCCTTCGCCACCGAGAACCGAAACGTCCTTCAGCGGATCGCCGTCGAGCACGATCAGGTCGGCCAGCGCCCCCGGCGCAACGGTGCCAAGCTCGCCGTCGCGGTTCAGGATCCGCGCATTGACGGCCGTGGCCGCGTGCAGCACTTCGTGCACCGGCAAGACGCGCGCACGGATCTCGAACTCGCTCAACTGGAACCGATGCATGTCGCCCAGAAGATCGGTTCCCAACCCCATCGCCACCCCGGCCGCCTTCAGAATTTCGAGTGCCCGCAGACCGGCTTCGCGCACCTCCTCGAGCTTGGCCAGACTGATTTCGGGAAAGCCCAGCGCCCGGCCGTGCGTGGCCAGCGCCTCGTAGGTGGCCAGCGTCGGCACCACGAAAGCCCCTTTTTCCGCGCACAGGCGCGCCGTCGGAGCGTCGATCAGGTTGCCGTGCTCGATCGAGCGCACACCGTAGGTGACGCTGCGTGCGATCGCCTCGGCGGTATAGGCGTGGGCCATGACGTAGGTACGCCACGATTGCGCCTCCCACACGATGGCGCGGATTTCCTCTTCCGAATATTGCAGATTCCAGATCGGATCCGACGGCGAGGCGACGCCGCCGGAAGCCATGATCTTGATCTGCGTGGCGCCGCGGCGCAGCTCGTCGCGTGCCGCCCGGCGCACCTCCGATACCCCGTCGGCGACGCGGGTCAGGGCCAGGCTGCCCTGACAGCACAGGCACGGGAGCGATCCCGCCTCCAGCGGCCGGAAATCGCCGTGACCGCCGGTCTGCGACAATGCCTTGCCGGAATAGAACAGGCGCGGACCGCGGATCAGGCCGGTGTCGATGGCGCGGGCCAGGCCGTAGTCGGCACCACCGGCATCGCGCACGGTGGTGAAACCGCGCTGCAAAGCACCTTCGAGATGGCGCCGGGCATGTTGGTACAGCAGCGATTTCGGCATCGCCTCGACTGCGGCGATGTCGGCGGCGGCGGCGATGGCGTGGAAATGGGCGTCGATCAGGCCGGGCATCAGGCAGCGTCCTGCGAGGTCGATCACCTGCGCGCCGTCGGCCTTGATCGGCCGTTCGGAGACTTCGCGGATGCGCGCCCCTTCGACCAGAACCTCGATGCCGTCGCGCACCTGCGTCCCCGTACCGTCATAGACCAGGCCGCCGCGAAACAGAATCCGGGTCATGGCGAGCGTCCCTCCCGTTCGTATTTCCCTCGGTCCCGCGTCATCCCGCGTCCCTGCCGCGCCTCGGGGCCGACCCATGCACGGGGCACAAGGCACACGCGCAGGGAAGTGGCTTGGCCCGGGCGCAGGCAAAATAGTACGCTGGTGATCCCGGTTTCGGTACCGCTATCCCGTTAGAACGTCTATGACCATCTGAACATCATCATCGTCCGCCGCACGGGAGTCGACCTCATGAGCGTACGGCCAAATTCGCCGGAAGCCCGCGACATCGCAAGCCACCTGCATCCCTACACCAACGCCCGCAAGCACGAACAGACCGGCCCGCTGGTGATCACCGAGGGCAAGGGCATCCATGTCTACGACAATCACGGCAAGGAATACATCGAGGGGCTGGCCGGCCTGTGGTGCGCATCGCTGGGCTTCGGCGAAGAGCGCCTGATCGAAGCGGCGACGGCGCAACTGCGCACCCTGCCCTATTACCACAGCTTCGCGCACAAGGTGCCGACGCCGGTGATCGACCTGGCCGAGAAGCTGCTCGACATCGCACCGGTGAAGATGGGCAAGGTGTTCTTCGCCAACTCCGGGTCGGAGGCCAACGACACCGTCATCAAGCTGATCTGGTACTACAACAACGCCCTCGGCCGGCCCGAGAAAAAGAAGATCATCAGCCGCATCAAAGGTTATCACGGTGTCACCGTGGCCTCGGCCAGCCTGACCGGCCTGCCCTACAACCACCGCGACTTCGACCTGCCGATTGCCAACATCGTGCACACCGGATGCCCGCATCACTATCGCTTTGCCGAGCCGGGCGAAAGCGAGGAGGACTTCGCCAGCCGCCGCGCGGCCGAGCTGGAACAGCTGATCCTCGACGAAGGTCCCGAGACGGTCGCCGCCTTCATCGGCGAGCCGGTCATGGGTGCCGGCGGGGTCATCGTGCCACCGCGCACCTACTGGGAGAAAATACAGGCCGTTCTGAGGAAATACGACGTCCTGCTGATCGCCGATGAGGTGATCTGCGGCTTCGGGCGCACCGGCAACATGTTCGGCTGCGAAACGTACGGCATCAAGCCGGACATCATCACGGTGGCCAAGGCGTTGAGCTCGGCCTATCTGCCGATTTCGGCGGTGCTGATTTCCGACGCCATCTATCAGGCGGTGGCCGACAACAGCGCCAAGATCGGAACCTTCGGCCACGGTTTCACCTACAGCGGCCATCCGGTGCCCGCGGCGGTGGCGCTGGAGACCCTGAAAATCTACGAGGAACGCGACATCGTCGGCCACGTCCGCCGTGTTGCCCCGGCGTTGCAGGACGGCCTGCGTCGATTTGCCGATCATCCACTGGTCGGCGAGGTGCGCGGCGTCGGCCTGATCGGCGCGGTGGAACTGGTCGCCGATCGCGCCACCGGGGACCCGTTCGAGCCTCCGGGCAAGGTCGGCCTGTATCTTGCCGAACGCGCCCAGGACCATGGCCTGATCATCCGCAATCTGATGGATTCCATTGCCTTCTGCCCGCCGCTGGTGATTACCGAGGCGCAGATCGCGGACATGCTGGCGCGTTTCGCCCGCGCCCTCGACGACACCGCGCACTGGGTCGAAGAGCAGGGATTGACCGGCACACCATGAGGCGCCGGCGCGGATGATGCGCGGTCCGGGGCGCGATAAAGGATAGAATAAGACCGGTTGTGTTATTAAGGTTGATACGCGCGCCATGGCTGAGGGCCGACCGGCGGCGACCCGCAGGTGCCCCGGCCGCAGGGAGTGCAGGCGTCGTAGGCCCCGGCGGCCCGGCGCCGGATGCCTGTCCGCCAGGGTCCGGTGGAGACCTGAAAGGAGCCTGACCCTGAAAGGTGCCTGACAGGGGCCTGACATAGGTCAAGGACCGACCGGCCAGGAGCGGTTAGATTACGCATGTTTAACAGGAACAGATCCTGGGCGAGTGCACCATGAACTACGAACGCTTCTTTGCCGACTCGATCGCCGCCCTGAAGGCGGAGGGCCGGTACCGGATCTTCGCCGATCTGGAACGGCGCGCCGGCGCATTCCCGCGCGCCGTGCGTCACGACGGCGACACCACTCAGGACGTCACCGTGTGGTGCAGCAACGACTATCTCGGCATGGGTCAGCATCCCGAGGTCCTGGCCGCGATGCATGGCGCCCTGGACAGTTGCGGCGCCGGAGCCGGCGGCACTCGCAACATCTCGGGCACCAACCACTACCATGTCCTGCTTGAACGCGAGCTGGCCGACCTCCACGGCAAGGAAGCCGCCCTTCTGTTCACCTCCGGCTATGTGTCCAACATGGCTTCGCTGGCGACGCTGGCGGCCCATCTGCCCGGTTGCATCGTGCTTTCGGATGCGCTCAACCATGCCTCGATGATCGAGGGCATCCGCCACAGCCGGGCTGAAAAGCAGATCTTCAAACACAACGACCCGGCCGATCTGGAGCGCCGCCTGGCCGCGCTCGATCCTGAG
>RFLL01000284.1 GCA_003693905.1 Alphaproteobacteria bacterium | reverse complement strand
GACGACGGCACCACCCTGCGGGTCAGCGCTCCACCACCGCCGCACATGGCGGCTGCGGCTGCGGTGCTCGGCTTCGACGAGGTCCGCGCCGAGCGGGTGGCTGAGACCCTGTTGCAGTACGCCGATGGGCTCGGTCATTCTCCGCTGGGTACCCGGCCCTCACCGCGGCGTCGGCGTACCCGGACGAGGTAGGCATTCATCCGCCGTGCACCTTCCCATGCGGGCCCCCGTGGCCAAGGAACGGGACCATGATGACCTTGAACGATCTGGAGACCCCCTGTCTCATTCTCGACCGGCGCCGTCTGGAGGCCAACGTCGCGCGCATGTCGGCGCGGGCCCGCGCGCTTGGCGTCGATTTGCGGCCACACATGAAAACCGCCAAGTCGGCCGACGTCGCGCGCCTGGCGACGGCCGGGCAGTCCGGGGCGATCACGGTTTCGACCCTGCGCGAGGCGGACTATTTCCTCGATCACGGCTTTCGCGACATTACCTACGGAGTCGGCATCGCGCCGGCCAAGCTCGACCGGGTGGCGGCCTTGCAGGCGCGCGGGGGCCGCGTGCGCGTGGTGACCGACAGCGCCGAGGTGGCGCGGGCCGTGAGCGAGCGGGCGGCGGCCTTGGGGCAGACGTTCGAGGTGCTGATCGAGGTCGATACCGGCGACGGGCGGGCGGGCGTGGCGCCGGAGTCCGAGGCCCTGATCGAGATCGGACGCATTCTGGCGGCGGCGGCGGGCACGACACTGGCCGGTGTCCTCACCCATGCCGGCCATTCCTATGGTTGCCGACGGATCGAGGATATTGTGGCCGTGGCCGAGGCCGAACGCGCCGGGGCGGTGAGAGCGGCCGAGCGTCTGCGCGGCGCCGGTCTGCCGTGTCCTGTGGTCAGCGTCGGCTCGACTCCGACGGCGCTCCATGCCCGCACCCTGGACGGGGTGAGCGAGATGCGCCCCGGCGTCTACATGTTTCAGGACGTCTTTCAGGCCGCCATCGGCTCGTGCGCCGTGGATGACATCGCGATTTCGGTGCTGGCCACGGTCACCAGCCATCATCGCGAACGCGGCGAGATCCTCATCGACGCCGGCGGACTGGCGCTGTCTAAGGACCGCAGCACCGCCGAATCCCCCCGGGATGTCGGTTATGGCCTGGTGGTGGATGTCAAATGCGAGAATTTCGATACGGAATTACACGTAATACGTGTATCACAGGAACACGGCATCGTCGCCGCACCCGACGGCGGCCCGGTTCCGTTCGAATCTCTGGCCCCGGGGACCCGGGTTCGGGTGCTGCCCAATCACGCCTGCTTTACCGCTGCGGCGTATGATCGCTACCACGTCATCGACGGCGGCAGCCCCGCCGCGGATGATGTGATCGCGGTGTGGCCGCGGGTAAACGGCTGGTAACCATTTCCGGTCAGGTCTGAAGGAGCCGGCCCCGACGGGCGAGCATGGAGCATCCGTTTCGACTGATCATCTTCGACTACGACGGCACTTTGGTCGACAGCCAAGGCGCGATCGTGGCCGCCATGGCGGCCGGCTTTGCCGTCGTCGATCTGGCACCGCCACCGGCATCGGCGGTGCGGCGCGTGGTCGGGCTGGCGCTGGACGAGGCGATCGCGCGCCTGTTGCCAAGCGAGATCCATGCCGATTCGCGCCTTGAGGTATGCCGGCGCATTGCCGCGGCCTACCGCAGCGCATTTCTGGAACTGCGCACCCGACCCGATTACCACGAACCCCTGTTTCCCGGCGTGCGCGAAACCTTGGCGGCGCTCGATTCGCCCGCGGTGTGTCTGGGGATTGCCACCGGCAAGGCGCGCCGCGGTTTGCTGGCCAGTCTTGAGCACCATGGGCTCGGGCACCATTTCGTGACCCTGCAGACGGCGGACATCGGTCCGGGCAAGCCCCATCCCGGCATGGTCCGCCGCGCGATGGCCGAGATCGGCGTGCTGCCATCCGAGACGGTGGTCGTCGGCGATACGACCTATGACATGGAAATGGCGGCCAATGCGCGCGTCCCGGCTCTGGGCGTGGCTTGGGGGTATCACGATCCGGCCGATCTGCGCGCCAGCGGGGCGCGGGCGGTGATTGAAACGTTTGCGGCATTGCCCTCGGCACTGGCCGCCTTGGGGACGACGGCGGGACGATGAAAAGGGTGCTGAGCTGGGCGAGGTGGATCCTGGGTGCCCTGGTCGCCGTGACCGTGGCCGTTCCGGTGGCGGGCTATGCGGTGCTGAGCTCCATGGATCCGGCGGCCTTGCGCGCGGTGGTGGTGGCCGAAGCGCGCAAGGCCACGGGGCGCGAGCTGACGCTCGCCGGGCCGATCACGTTCGAACTGTCCCCGATCCCGGCCATCGCCATCGAAAACGTGACCTTCGGCAACGCCTCGTGGGGGACCTGGCCGGAGATGGTGTCGGTCCGGCGCATCAAGGTCGAGGTCCGCCCGTGGCCTCTGCTGAGCGGCCGACTCGAGGTCCGCCGCCTGATCCTCGATGCGCCGACGATCCTGCTTGAAACCTCGCCCGACGGGCATGGCAACTGGGTTCTTGCTGAGGCCCCGGATACCGGGGCGGCCGGGGATGTCGCCGCGATCCCGTCGTTTCACCGGGTCCGCATGCGCGATGCCCGGCTGCTGTTCCGTGACGGCGCCACCGGGCGCGAGATCACGCTGGAGATCGCGCGTCTCGACGCGGCGGCGGACAGCCCGCAAAGCCCGATCCGGTTTTCCCTGACCGGGACCGTCGATCGCATCCCCATCGTGGCCAAGGGGACGCTGGCTTCGCGCGATCAGATTCTGGCCGGCGGCGTTTTGCCGTTCGACCTGCGCGTGCATGCGTCGGGAGCCACCGTCACCGCCAAGGGCGAAATCGCGAAACCGGCGCAAGGACGCGGGCTTGCCGTCGATCTGGATGTGCGCGGTGAATCCGTGGCCGACCTGTCGCCGCTGGCCGGTCGGGCGCTGCCGTCGCTCGGCCCTTATGCGCTGAGCGTGCAGGTGAGCGAGGACGAGGCCGACAGGTACCGGCTTCGCAACCTGGCCCTGCGGCTCGGCGACAGCGATCTTGGCGGTACTGCGACGGTGGACCTCGGTGGCGACCGGCCCGCGGTGTCGGGGGCCTTCACGGCCACGCGGCTCGATCTGGCCGACTTTCGCCCGTTCGTGGCGATGGGCGATGGACGCGCCGATCCGGCCCCCCCGACGACCGGAGATTCCCGATACTTCATCCCCGATGTTGCGCTGCCGTTCGATCTTCTCGAGCTGTTCGATGCCGAAATCGAGATCAGGGCCGCGCGCATTCACCTTCGTGAACACCTGAGTCTGGATGATACCGCGCTTGCTGCGACTCTGAAGAGGGGGCAACTGGACATCTCCCGCTTTTCGGCGCGCCTTGCCGGCGGGCGTGTCGAAGGCAGCCTGCGCCTCGATGCTGCGGCGTCGCCGCCAGCGATGCAGCTTGAACTTGCCGCAGACGAGTTCGGCTACGGGGAACTGGTGACGGCGCTGGATATTGCCGAGGGGGTCAAGGGAGCCATCGACATCGACGCCCACCTGTCCGCCCGCGGCGCTTCGCCGCGCGCGATGGCCGCTACCCTGGACGGAACGATCGCCATCACCGGCGGCCCCGGACGGGTGCGCAACCGCCTCCTGCGTACGACCGGCGCCGGGCTCATCAACGTGGTCTCGGGCTGGCGCGCCGGCGACAATGATCTGCGCCTCAACTGCGTCATTGCCCATATGCCGGTCAGCGATGGCGTGATCACGCTCGAGGCCGCTCTGGTCGACACCGCGGCGGTAACCGTGGGCGTGACGGGAACCGTCGATCTGCGCGACGAGACGTTGAGTCTGCGCCTCACGCCACAGGCGAAACATGCCAGCCTGATGAGCTTGGCGGTTCCGGTGCGTATCAGCGGACCGCTGGCCGATCCCGGTGTCGGGCCCGATGCGTTGGGGACCGCTCTCGGGGCGGCGAAGATCGCCGGATTGGTCATCAATCCCCTGGTTGCCGGGGCGGCCATCCTGTTGCAGTCGGAGCTTGCCAACCGCAATCCCTGCGCGGCCGCGCTCGAACGCGCGCCGGCGCGAACGCAGGAGGCGGAGATGCCCGCGTTCGAAACCTCTCCGCCTTCGGTCATCGACGAGGCGGCCAAGGGCCTGATCGAAGGGTTTGACGATCCAAGAGGCGAATAAAGAAGATCAAAGGCGCGAATAGCGGAAGGTATGAAGCGGTGTGGCAGGGAAAAATCCGGCGCTTCTATAAATCGGCAACAGCAGCCCCGGACCCCGGGGGGCGCGGGTTTCGCATCCTGCTCGACGGACGGCCGGTGCATACCCCGGCCAAGGCGGTCCTGGTTGTCGACAACCCGGCTTTGGCCGAAGCGGTGGCGGCGGAGTGGGCCGCACAGGAAGAAGAGATCGACCGCCGGTACATGGCGCTGACGGCCTTGTGCTGCACCGCCCTCGATCTGGTCGCCCCCGAGCGCGCGCGCGTGATCGACGAGATCGCCGCCTACGCCGGGCACGATCTTCTCTGCTACCGCGCCGAAGCGCCGCGCGATCTGGCGGCGCGCCAGCAGGCCCTGTGGCAGCCGCTGCTCGACTGGGCGGCGCTGAGCTACGACGCACCGCTTGCGGTCACCTCGGGCATCGTGTCGATCACCCAGCCGCAAGCCAGCCTGGATGCGTTGCGCCGGGTCGTGACAGGGGCAAGCGATATCGAACTGGCGGCACTGGCCAGCGCGGTGCGGGCGGCCGGCTCGCTGATCATCGCTCTGGCGCTCCGGGCCGGGCATATCGATGCCGCGGCCGCATTCGAGGCCGCCAGCCTCGATGAAACCTACCAGGCCGAACGGTGGGGCCGCGACCCCGAAGCGGAAGCCCGCCGTACCGCCGTTCGCGATGACCTGGTCGCCGCGGCCCGGATCTTTGCTCTGCTCCGCACCGCTTCCTGAGGCGGCGCCGACCGGAAGCGAGGGGCCCCGGGGAAAGCGGCCGGCGGGGCGGGGTCGTCTGGTCCTGTCCGTCTGCCCGTGCTATGTGCTGGGCCGGCAACCGATCACGATTCAGGCAGGGGACACGGGGGCATGTACGAGATCATCCGCGAGCTGGAAAAAAGACGCGCCGCTGCGCGCGCTGGCGGCGGGTCGCGGCGCATCGAAGCCCAGCATGCCAAAGGCAAGCTGACCGCACGAGAACGGATCGACGTTCTGCTCGACGAAGGATCGTTCGAGGAATGGGACATGTTCGTCGAGCATCGCTGCAACGATTTCGGCATGGCCGAGCAGCGCATTCCCGGCGACGGCGTGGTCACCGGCCATGGCACCATCGACGGACGCAACGTGTTCGTATTCAGCCAGGATTTCACGGTCTTCGGCGGCTCTTTGTCCGAGGCCCACGCGGAGAAGATCTGCAAGATCATGGACAAGGCGCTTCAGGTCGGGGCGCCGGTGATCGGGATCAACGATTCCGGTGGCGCGCGCATTCAGGAAGGCGTTGCGTCGCTGGCCGGCTATGCCGAGGTTTTCCAGCGCAACGTTCTGGCTTCCGGCGTGGTGCCGCAGGTGTCGCTGATCATGGGGCCGTGCGCCGGCGGGGCGGTCTATTCGCCGGCCATGACCGACTTCATCTTCATGGTCAAGGACAGCTCGTACATGTTCGTGACCGGCCCCGACGTGGTCAAGACGGTGACCCACGAAACCGTCACGCACGAGGAACTGGGCGGCGCCATCACTCATACCACTAGATCGGGGGTCGCCGATCTGGCCTTTGAAAACGATGTCGAAGCGCTGCTGGAGGTGCGCCGGTTCATGGGGTTCCTGCCCGCTTCGAACCGGGTACCGGCGCCGGTCCGGCCGACCACGGATCCGGCCGAGCGCGAGGAACCGTCGCTCGACACTCTGGTCCCGCCGGATCCGAGCAAGCCCTACGACATGAAGGAACTGATCGAGAAGGTCGTCGACGAAGGCGAGTTCTTCGAGCTTCAGCCGACCTACGCCGGCAACATCGTCATCGGTCTGGCCCGCATGGAAGGACACACCGTCGGCATCGTCGCCAATCAGCCGATGGTGCTGGCCGGCTGCCTGGATATCGCGTCCTCGATCAAGGCGGCGCGCTTCGTGCGCTTCTGCGACTGCTTCAATATTCCGATCGTGACCTTCGTCGACGTCCCCGGCTTCCTTCCCGGCACCGCCCAGGAATACGGTGGCATCATCAAGCACGGTGCAAAGCTGTTGTTTGCCTACGCCGAGGCCACCGTGCCCAAGGTGACGATCATCACCCGCAAGGCCTATGGCGGCGCCTACGACGTGATGTCGTCCAAGCACATTCGCGGCGACGTCAACTATGCCTGGCCGACGGCGGAAATCGCCGTCATGGGACCGAAAGGGGCGGTCGAGATCATCTTCCGCAAGGATCTCGGCGATCCGGAGAAGATCGAAGCCCGCACC
Source organism: Alphaproteobacteria bacterium (assembly GCA_003693905.1). GTDB lineage: Bacteria > Pseudomonadota > Alphaproteobacteria > Kiloniellales > J153 > J153. The sequence continues at coordinate 5,356 of RFLL01000284.1, read as the reverse complement.
GAGGAGTACCGCCGCACCTTCGCCAATCCGTTCATCGCCGCCAGCCGCGGGTTCATCGATGACGTGATCATGCCCCACGGCACCCGCCGGCGCATTTGCGATGCGTTGCCCATGCTGCGCACCAAGCAGCTCGGAAATCCCTGGAAGAAGCACGACAACCTGCCCCTGTAGGCGGGCGGGGCAAGGGCGGGGCAGGCGGCTCGCTGCTACTTGCGGCGCGATGATGTGGCCGGTGCTTTGCGTGCCGAGGTCGACCTGACGGCTCTGGCCGCCTTGACCTCGTGCAGGTGAACGTCGCGCTGCGGGAACGGAATGGTGAACCCGGCCGCTTCCAGACGCTGTTTCGCCGCCTTGTTGAGCTCGAACAGCAGCGCCCAGTAATCCGAGGTGCTGGTCCAGCAGCGCATCATCAGGTTGACCGAACTGTCGGCCAGAGCCTGAACCAGGACCTGGGGGGCGGGCTCCTTGTGCACGCGCTCGTCGCTCTCCAGCAATGCCATGAGAACCGCGGACGCCGTTTCGATGTCGTCGGCATAGGAGATGCCGACGGTAACGTCGAGACGCCGCGTCGGCAGGCGGCTGTAATTGGTGATCGCGCGGTTCCACAGCATCGAGTTGGGAACCTCGCGGTAGACGCCGTCGGCGGTGCTCATCCGGGTCGTGAACAGGCCGATTTCATTGACGGTGCCGCCCAGGCCCTCGGCATCTATGTAATCGCCGGCCCGGAACGGGCGCAGCAACAGCAGCATCATGCCGGCGGCGATGTTCTGAAGTGTACCCTGCAAGGCCAGACCGATGGCCAGGGCGGCACCGCCCAGCATGGCGATGATGCTGGTCGTCTCGACGCCGAACTGGGCCAGCACGGCGACGAGAACGAAGACCAGAATGACATAGCGGACCGTGCTGGCGAAGAACGGCTTCAGGGTGTCGTCGATGCCGGGCACCCGGTCGAGGGCACGGCGGACGCTGGAACGTGCCCAGCCGGCGGCGATCCAGCCGACGATCAGGATCACGAGGGCGCCGGCCAGATCGAGCCCGTACCCGATCGCGACTTCCACGAAGGCCCGCGCCATCTCGATATACTGGTCCTGGTTTTCCATGTTGTCCTTATCCCCCGACCGGACTCGAGCCTGAAGCGCGGCGCCGGTCCATGGCTGCCGGGATTGCGGGTGCCGGGTTACTGCTGGATGTCGGCCAGGATCCGCATGCGGATGATCTGGTCCGGATCATCGACCATGCCGCTGCGCCGGCCGGGCGGTGCCTTCTTGATCGCGTCGACATGCTCCATGCCCTCGATGACCCGCCCCCAGACCGTGTACTGGCCGTCCAGATAAGGCGCCGGGGCGAAGGTGATGAAGAACTGGCTGTCGGCGCTGTCCGGATCCCGGGCCCGGGCCATGCCGACGGTGCCGCGCAGGAACGGCTCGCGCGAAAATTCCGCCTTGATCTTCTGTCCCGAGCCGCCGGTGCCGGTACCGGTGGGGTCGCCGGTCTGGGCCATGAAGCCGTCGATGACGCGGTGAAAGACGATGCCGTCATAGAACCCGGCGCGCACCAGCTCCTTGATCCGGGCGACGTGATTGGGCGCGATCTCGGGCAGCATCTCGATCAGGACACGGCCGGATTTCAGCTCCATGACCAGGACGTTTTCGGGATCCGGCGCGTTTTGCGCCGCGGCACTGGCCATGGAAAGACTCGCCCCCATGCAGATTGACACGATGAATTTCAACAACTTGTTCATAATTATTTGCCCTGTCTATGAACCGAGTGCGGCGCCCAGATTTTCCTCCAGCCTGGCCATGAACTCCTCGGTCGTCAGCCACGTCTGTTCCGGGCCGATAAGCAGCGCCAGATCCTTGGTCATGTCGCCGTTTTCCACGGTCGAGACGCATACCTTTTCCAGCGTCTCGGCGAAGTTCACGACATCGGGCGTGGCATCGAACGTGCCGCGGTAATAGAGGCCCCGGGTCCAGGCGAAGATCGAGGCGATCGGGTTGGTCGATGTCGGTCGCCCCTTCTGGTACTCCCGGTAGTGCCGGGTCACGGTACCATGGGCCGCCTCGGCCTCTACGGTCTTGCCGTCGGGGGTCATCAGCACCGAGGTCATGAGGCCGAGCGAGCCGAAACCCTGGGCGACGGTGTCGGACTGCACGTCGCCGTCGTAGTTCTTGCACGCCCACACGAAACCGCCCGACCATTTGAGAGCGGCGGCGACCATGTCGTCGATCAGGCGGTGTTCGTAGCTGATGCCTTTGGCCTCGAACTTATCCTTGAATTCGGTGTCGTAGACCTCCTGGAACAGGTCCTTGAAGCGGCCGTCATAGGCTTTGAGGATGGTGTTCTTGGTCGACAGATAGACCGGCCAGCCGAGATCGAGGGCATAGTTGAAACAGGCCCGGGCAAAGCCGCGGATCGAGTCGTCCAGATTGTACATGCCCATGGCGACGCCGCTGCCGGGGAAGTCGTAAATCTCGTAGGTGACCGCCTCGCCGCCGTCGGCCGGCTGAAAGGTCATGGTCAGCTTGCCGGGACCGGGAACCCGGAAATCGGTGGCCCGGTACTGGTCTCCGAAGGCATGACGGCCGATCACGATCGGCTGTGTCCAGTTAGGGACCAGCCGCGGAACGTTGCGCACGATGATCGGCTGGCGAAACACGGTGCCGCCCAGAATGTTGCGGATGGTGCCGTTGGGCGAACGCCACATCTTCTTGAGGTTGAACTCCTTGACCCGTGCTTCATCCGGCGTGATCGTCGCGCATTTGACGCCGACGCCGTATTTCCTGATCGCATGGGCGGCCTCGACGGTGACCTGATCGTCGGTGGCGTCACGGTTCTGAATCGACAGGTCATAGTACTTCAGGTCGATATCCAGGTGGGGCAGGATCAGCTTCTCCTTGATCATTGCCCAGATGATCCGGGTCATCTCGTCGCCGTCGAGTTCGACGATGGGGTTCTTGACCTTGATCTTTGCCATGGAGAGCCTCCTGCCGTTCATCCCGGACATTGCGCCGCTTGCGGTCGCGCCGCGAAGATACCAACCTTTTTCCGCAGTGCAAGAAAGCCGGCCCGGTCCCGGGGGAGGCACCTGCCGATGCGGTTACAGGCGATCCTCGCGCGGTGCCACTGCGGCCGCCGGCGCCACGGTCAGGGCTTCGAAAACCGATTCGATACGCGCGACCACCCGCAGCAGGCCGACATGCTGCGGGCGGATGTAGCCACCCTCGGCCTGATGCTCGATCATCGCCAGCAGCGGGTCCCAGAATCCGTTCAGATTGACCAGGATAATCGGCTTGTCGTGCAGGCCGAGCTGCTTCCAAGTGATGATTTCGAACGTCTCGTCGAGCGTCCCCATGCCGCCGGGCAGGATGCAAAAAGCATCCGACAGCTCGAACATGCGTCGTTTGCGGGTGTGCATGGAATCGGTAACGATCATTTCCGAAACTCCCGCGTGGGCAACCTCCCGGGCCATCAGGTGCTCGGGAATGATCCCGATCACACGCCCGCCGGCGCCGAGCGCCCCGTCGGCGAGCGCCCCCATCAGGCCGACATGGCCGCCGCCGAAGATGATCGTGATTCCGCGTCCGGCGGCCATCCGGCCAAGCGCATGTGCCGCCGCCCGGTGGCCCGGATCGCCGGCATCGGAGGAGCCGCAATACACGCACAGGGATCTGATATCCGCCATGACCGGGTGTACCTCGGTGATCCTGGCAGCCGGAATCATGCAGGCTCACGAAATCGTGAGCACAGCATGATCGCGCCACATCCGAAATTACGCTTACCTTAGCGGGAGGATACGCAAGTGGCCACTCGCAACCTTGTCGACTGCGGATGCACGACGGGGGGGATGGGTCTGGAAGAGCGCAAAGCGGTCCGGATATGGTTGAACGACGAGGGGAGGAAGATCATGCGCAAGACGATGTTTGCTCTGATTACTAGTGCCACCGTGGCGCTGTCGGCCCAGGCGATGGCCGTCGACGAGCCGGCCAACATCATCAAGTATCGCCAGGCGGTGATGAAGGCGATCGGCGGCCACACCGGGGCCATCGTCGGGGTGGCCAAGGGCGAGGTCAGCTTCATCGGCCATGTTGCCGCCCACGCCCGGGCGATCCACGACATGAGCAAACTGATACCGGATCTGTTCCCCAAGGGAAGCGATCGCGCAGCGTTCGCCGAAACCCGGGCTCTGCCGGACATCTGGGCCGACTGGGCGAAGTTCGAGGCGGCGGCCAGAAAGCTCCAGGAGGAAAGCGCGCGGATGATCCAGGTCGCCGAAGGCGGCGGGGACGCGGCGGCGATCGGGGCGCAGCTCCAGAACATGGGCAAGGCCTGCGGTGGCTGCCACAAGCCGTTCCGGGCTGAGAAAAAATAACCCGCACCGTGTGTGATCTGCGCCGCTCCGCGCGTTGCGGGGGCATTGCCGCATGCGTTTTTTTTGCGGCAGTACTGGCATGGGCAGGCCCGGCCGGTGCAGCCGCGACATCGGATCTCGACCCGACGGCGCGGACGGATCCGGTTGCCCGTGGCGCCTACATCTTTCGCGCCGCGGGCTGTCTGGCCTGCCACACGGATGTGAAAAACAAGGGCGCCCCCCTAGCCGGGGGGCGGGCGCTCGTCACCCCATTCGGTACCTTCTATACGCCGAACATCACCCCTGATCCCGTCTTCGGGATCGGCGGCTGGAGCGATGTCGATTTCCTGCGTGCCTTGCGCCGGGGCATCGCTCCCGACGGCCGCCACTATTACCCGGCTTTTCCCTATACCTCGTACACCGGGATGCGCGAGCGTGACATTCTCGACCTCAAGGCCTACCTGTTCGCGCAGGCCCCCGTGGCCCGCGCCAACCGGCCGCACGAATTGAAATTTCCGTTTCGATTCCGTGTCCTGCTCGGCCCGTGGAAGGCGCTGTTCTTCGAGGCCGGGGCGCGCGTCGCCGATCCGGGCCGCGATGCGGTGTGGAACCGCGGCGCCTATCTGGTCAATCACCTGGGTCACTGCGGCGAATGCCATACGCCACGCAATATCCTGGGAGCGATGGATCGGACCCGTGCCTTTGCCGGCAACCCGGCGGGTCCCGACGGCAAGAAAGTGCCCAACATCACGCCGCATCCGCGCGATGGCATTGGCCGCTGGCGCGAGTCGGACATCGCCTATTTCCTGAAAACCGGGTTCCTGCCCGATGGTGATTTCGTCGGCGGCGCCATGACTGAAGTGATCGAAGAAAGCACCGGCCATCTGAGCGATACCGACCGTCTGGCCATCGCCCGCTATCTCCTGTCGCTGCCGCCGCTTCCGGGCCCATAAAGCGGGCCGAGCATGGCCGCGCGGATTGCACCGCCCCCGCGCGCATACTAGGGTT
>RFLL01000283.1 GCA_003693905.1 Alphaproteobacteria bacterium | reverse complement strand
CCTGGGAGCCGGATCCGTACTACCGCTATGCCGGCGGCTACGTCGGTCCGCCGGGGCAGGTGCGGCATGTCCGCTTCAACCTGGAAGCCCGCTGTGAGATCCGCGAGGAGACAACAGGGCAGGTGACAGAGATCTTCGTCGGCGCACCCTGCCGCACGGAATACACCATTGCCCGTCGCAACCTGTTCCAGATCCCCAACGACGAATTCCGTATGGCCTTCAGCCGGGCCTATCAGATTCCTATCGCCAAACGACCCAGCTATGAACCCGAAGATGTCTCTCCTGTGAAGTTGAGCGAGGCCTTTCAGGAGCATAAGATTGATCTGCGGCACTTCCCCGATGCGAGCGAACTGACCGATGCCGCGTCCGGTTCCGCCGATCGGCAACAGCAATTTGCCGTCCGGAGCGAATACGAGCAGATGATCGTAATAGGATTCGACGACATAGATGCGCCCATTGCCACCGACCGCAACGCCCTTCGGGCGCGTCAGTTCCCCGACGAACAGGCCGAGGCGCCCGAAAGTCAGGCGCCCGTCACCCGTGCGATCGAGGATCTGGATGCGGAAATTGAGCGTATCGGCGACATAGAGCCGGTTGTTCCGGAACAGCAGATGAGTAGGGGCGTTGAATTCGCCGGGGGCGGTGCCGCGGCGGCCTATGGTGCCGCGGAGGGTGCCGTCCTCGTTGAACACCTTGATGTTGTGGCGGGCGGTATCGGCGACGTAGATATGGCCGCTCACCGGGTCGCGGGCGATACCCGTCGGCCGGTCGAGAATCCCTTTCCCGAACCGTCCCCGCGGACTTCCGTCCGGCCCCAGACGAAAGACCTCGCCCAGTTCGGAATCGGTGACCAGGAAACCGCCGGCACCGTCGACGCTCAGCGCAATCGGCGAGACGAAGCGGACACCGCGCGCCGCTTCGCGCCACAGACGCAACCGGCGTTTGTCCATGTCGAAGACGACCACCGCCTGATGACTGGCATCGATGACCAGAACCCGGCCCAGATCGTCGGTCAGGCCGCTCATCGGTCGACGCAGCTCGATATAGTCGGGCTCGCCGACGACGATCCCGGCAAGCCAGCTCAATGCCGAACGGACCGGGCCGGTGTCATCCTCCGCGGCGAGAAAATCGCGCTCGCCGATGAGAGTGCCGGCCAGGGCATAGCGCGGGGTCTCCGGCGGTTTCGGCCACACCGGGGCGTCAGGTCCGGGTTCGAGCGTGGGCGCCACCGCAGGTCCGCGTGCGCTGCAGCTTGCAAGTGCCAGGAACACCGACAGGCCCATCGCGACCCGGGTCAGTGCTCCGCCCCTCTGCCGCAACGACCGCGGGCGGGCAGCCCGCATTGCGGATGAAGGCCGGATGAACGATGCCGCGCGCCGCACTGTCATGATCGTCCCATCGCCGGGTTATTCGGGCACCGGGATGCCACTCATCTGCAAGGCCCGGATCAGGCGCCGCGTCGCCTGCTCCATGATCGCGATCGCCGTGGTGACGTCGCCCTGATCCGCCGTCGCCTGTGCGTCGCGACGCAGGGCGCGTCCGTCTTCGATCAGTGCCTGGATGCGCATCTTTGCGGCCGCCGGCATTGCCGCATGCGTCTGCATCATGATATCGACCAGCATCCTGTAGCTGTCGTTGCGGTCGCGTTCATAGCGGTACTCGTCTTCGGGCGAGTCGAACTCCAGCCGGTAAACCGTCGTCTGGCCCTTGCGCTGCGCGATGACGGCGCTCACGGCCTGACGATAGGCCTTGTCCAGGACCCGTGTGGCGGCATCGTAGCGACCGTCTTTCGCAAGTGCATCGGCCTGTTCGATGAGACGCTGAACCTCGTTCAGGTCATGGTGTGTGGCGGTCGCTGCAGTACTGGCACGGGCATGGCGCACGAGAGCATCAAGGTAACTGTGCACCTGCTTGCGCCGGCGTTCATAGGCGGACGGGGCCACCGTGCTTTCGCCCTGCAACTTCTTCTTTTGCCCGCCCGCACGCGAGGCCGCGGTCAGTTTGCGCAGGGCACGGTCGAGCGCGCGCGAGGCATCCTGCAATGCACCTTCATCAAGCGCGCGTCGCGCCGTACTCACTAGGCGTCGTGCCTCTTCAAGCAGCGCCTGGGCGCGCGCATTCTCGCCGTCGTCGATTCTGAGTGCAGTGGAGGACGTAAAATATTTTTCGATCAGATCGAGCTTCTGCCTTATGGCCTGCTGCAGCGAAGAAGGGTCGGCATGACTCACGGCAGCAAGGCACAGCGCAACGAGACTGATTGCGCTGCGCGCACAAGGCAGCATGGACCAGCGCAAAAGCCGGTACGGTTTGCCCCCGCTCATGGACTCATGATGGCACATGCACGCCTCTTCGCCCGTGCCTACCCCGGAATCCAGACGCCACTCATGCGGATCGCCTTCAAAAGCGTCTCGGTCGATTTCAGAATGGTTCCTATGGCCGTTTCGTAATCGCCGGCCAGCGCCAGGGTCTCCGCCCGACGGCGCAGAGTCTCGGCCTCTTCCCGCAACGCATCGATACGCACCCGGCGCGATTTGGGCGGCGACTTTTCGTTTATGGAGAATTGCAGAAGAAGGAAATAGCTGTCGTTGCGATCGTGCTCGTAGCGGTATTCTTCCTCGGCGGTGGCGAAGTTGAGAGACCGGGTCAAGGTCTCGCCTTCGCGCAATGCGCGGATATCGCCGCGTGCGATGCGATAGGCGTGGTCCAGCACCGTAATGGCCTCGTCATAGCGGCCTTCGCCGGCTTGCATCTCCGCCGCCTCGACCATGGCGCGAATGTCGCTTACCTGCGCAGTGATGGCGCTGCTTGCGTCCTTCGCCTCGGCGACCCGTTCGTAGGCGGCGAGAAAGGTGCGCACGGAATCCAGTCGCCGCGCATAGGCTTCTTCCAGACGTTCGCGCTTTACGTCGTTCTGGGACAGACGGCGCGCATGGGTGTTGACGAGGTTCAGGGCCTCGTCCAGCTTGTCGTTGGCCGTTTCGGTGCGCCCGGCGCCAAGATCGCTCTTGGCCTCGGTGACGAGGGCGCGGGCGCGCTTCAATGCCGCGTGAGCCGCGTCATCGTCGCTTGCTTCGATCGTGCGCGCCGAGACCGAATCGGTGACGAGGTTCTCGATGAAGCGGGCTTTCTGCTGTGTCGTGGACTGTTCGACGGGAACCCGCTGTCCAGACTCCGCGGCCGCCGGGTCAGCGACCAGCAACGCGGCCAGGATGACCGCAAGCCAACGAAACGCCACGCACGCAGAGGCCAGGCCACGCCGGCGCCATGCGGTCCTGTTCCGACCCACCTTCATCATTGCCCTTTCGTCCCGGCGGCTTCCCTGCTGCGCGCGGAACGCTTTGCCAGTGCGCGCAGTTGTTCTTCCGTCTTCGGCTTGGAATGGCAACGCCGGCAATCAGTGACCGGGAACGCCACCTTGCCGTGACACACGCCGCATTTCTGGCCGAGCAGAATGGCCGCCATGCTGATCTGGTTCTTGCCCTTCTCGGGGATAAAAATATCGTCGTGACAGTTGGTGCAGTCCAACCACTGCGTATGCGGCAGGTGCGGATAGACGACGTCCGGCATGCTGCCCTTTACTTCGCGCACGATGGTCAGGTCCATCGTGAAGGCTTCGGCGGTCGGATCGTCGAGCTCGTAACGCGGCGCGATGAGACCCTCCTCCAGCGCCTTCACCCAGTCGACGCGGTTTCCCCCTCGTGCCGGCGGAAAGCCCTGGAAGGCTTCCGACGGCCATTGCAGAAGATGCGTTCCGGGGTTGTCGGGGTCGTGGATGCCGTCTTCGGCCGGGGCGGCATGCGGCGCCGTGGCCGGGCGCTTGAGCAGGCGATTGAAAGTGTTGGCCGCGCTCGGCTTTTTCACGGTCGGCTTGGGTCTGGCTGCCGGCGCGGGTGCCGTCGTCGTCGCCTGCGCGATCCGGGTGTCGTGGAGCGTGTCGGCATGCGACGCAGTGCCCATCTGCATCGCCGACAGGCCGGCGCCAAAGGTCACGACAGTTGCAACGATTGCGCGCCGGACACCGAGCGTCCGGGTCCGCGGCCGCGATTTCATTTCCCGGCGGTGCTTCATCCGAAACATGTCTGCGTACATGATGCGCCCCTATTTGCCCGGCGCCGCCGCAGGAGGCGCCACGAGAAGGTCGGTCGTGCTCTGATGAACGCGGGTTCGCATTCCCGGTATGCCCGAATGGCACAGGATGCAGTTTTCGACTCCCCAGGCGATCTCGCCGTTGTGACAGGCGCCGCAGAAT
>RFLL01000282.1 GCA_003693905.1 Alphaproteobacteria bacterium | reverse complement strand
GTGCTCTACAGTCCCAACCGGCGCTGGCGCGCCAAGGTGCGCGCCGACGGCACCCTGATCACCGACGACTTCAAGGGGTCGATCCACCAGGTTGGCGCCCACGTCCAGGGCGCACCGGCATGCAACGGCTGGCAATTCTGGTGCGTCAACGTGGAAGGACGCCTGGTGCCGATCGATTTCCTGCGCCAGAAACTGCGCGCCGGCATGAACTGAAAACAAAAAAGGGATGAAAAAAGGAGGACGGCTCAGCCTGCACGGGCGCGTTGCGCCGCGCGGCGTGGCGCGATGTCGCCGTAAAGCAGCATGTCGCCCTTGCCGCGACGTTTGACTTCGTACATCGCCAGATCGGCGCACCGCAGCAGTTCCTCCGCATCGGCACCGTTGGCCGGATAAAGCGCACCACCGGCACTGCCCCCGATACACACCTCGTCACCGGCGAGATAGAATGGTCGCCGCAGCGCCGCCTGCACCCGCATGACGACCTTGCGGGCATCCCGGGCGGAGCCCACCGCCGGCAACAGAATGGCGAACTCGTCCCCGCCGAGGCGGGCCAGCGTGTCGCTGTCGCGCAAGCCCGACTTCATCCGTTGGGCCACGCTGCGCAGCAGCAGATCGCCGGCTTCATGACCGAAGGTGTCGTTGACATCCTTGAATCCGTCGAGGTCGAGCAGAACCACCGCCAGCGGCGTGCCGCGCCGGCGTGCCAGAGCCAGTCCGTGGGAAAGCCGGTCCATGAACAGAGCCCGGTTCGGCAGGTCCGTGATCTCGTCGTGATAGGCAAGGTACGACAGGCGCCGTTCGCGTTCTTTGCGCTCGGCGATGTCGGAGAAAACCGCAACGAAGAATTCGATTTCCCCACCCGAATCGCGCACGGCGTCGATCACCAGATGTTCGGGGTAGATGTCGCCGCTTTTGCGACGATTCCACAATTCGCCGTGCCAGTGCCCAGTCTCATGCAGAGCGTGCCACATTTCTTCGTAGAAATCCGCATCCTGACGACCCGACGACAGGATCCGCGGCGTACGGCCGATCACCTCTTCGGTGCTCCAGCCGGTCACCCGGCTGAATGCGGGATTGACGGCGAGAATCGTGGCCTGGGCGTCGGTGATCATCACCGCATAGGACGTTGCGTCCAACGCCTTCATCACGAGATCGGCCCTGAGTCCGGGGGACATGGCAAATGCGCACCCTGATGCCGCCTGCGGTGCCGTCATGCTCGGAGGAACATTCAAGCACCGATGACTATCCCGAACGCATATGAATAACGTCTTAATGACAGGAAGCCGGCACCCGGGAGCCTCATGCTGAAATTCAACAATTCAATCTTGCCTTTCCGGATCGTCCGCCCCGCGGGCCAGCGCATGGGCTACCGCCTTGTGCATGAGCGAGGGCAGACCCACCGTTCCCAGATCATCGAGGCGAACCCAGCGCACCTCGGAATCGCTCCCGGCCCGGCCCGGCATCAACCCCCGTGGAGGACGCTCTTCTTCGAGAACGGCGGCCCATACCGCGAGCTCGAGATGGAAATGGGTGAAGGTGTGGCGCACCACGCCGTCCAGCGCCCGCCATGGCCCCGGTACCGGAACTTGTGCAAGCACTTCCTCGCGGTGCCAGGGACGGGCGCGCCATTCCGTCGACGGCAGCGCCATCATGCCGCCCAGCAGCCCGCGAGACCGGCGCCGACACAGCAGCACCGCCCCGTGCGGATCGGTCAGCCAGAAGGCCACGCCATGGCGCACCGGGCGAGCCTTGCGGGCCGTGCGCCGGGGCAGGGCGGCGGCCGTGCCGGCGGCGCGCGCAAGACAGGCTCCGGCTACGGGACAGACGTCGCACCGGGGCCGCGCCGGCAGACATACGGTAGCCCCCAGATCCATCATCGCTTGGGCAAAATCACCATAGGCAAACGAGGTCTCGCCGGCGGCCGGCAACAGGGCCTCGACCCGGGGGCGAATCTGCGATTTCAGCGCCGGCAGCGGCGTCTCGAGTGCAAACAGACGGGCGATCGCGCGCTCGACGTTGCCGTCGACGACCACGGCCCGACGCCCGAAGGCGATGGCGGCAATCGCCGCGGCGGTATAGGGGCCGATACCGGGAAGAGTGCGCAAAACCGCCTCGTCAGCGGGGAAGCGGCCGCCGTGGTCGCGGCACACCGCCCGGGCACAGGCGTGAAGATTGCGCGCCCGCGCGTAATAGCCAAGCCCAGCCCAGGCCGCGAGCACATCTTCAAGCGGCGCCGCCGCCAGATCCTGGACCCGCGGCCAGCGGGCGCAAAAGGCCTGGAAATAAGGCACGACCGCAACCACCGTGGTCTGTTGCAGCATGATCTCCGACAGCCACACCCGGTAGGGGTCCGGCCGCGCCGGGGCCCGGACCCGCCACGGCAGATCCCGCGCGGCACGCCTGTACCAGGCCAGCAGCCGCGCGGTCGTCTCGCCGCGCGCGGGAGCCGGGGAACTGGACAGGTCGCCGCTCGACGTAGTGGTCATGGATGGGTCCGGATCATCACGGGATGCGAGAAAGGGCACCCGACATCCGCCGCGGTGCGTGCAAAGTCGTGTATAGTGATAGCGACCCGCCCGCGCCGATGAAAGCCGTGGCCGATGAGCGATGAGCGTTCCGGCACCCGCAATGGCCGCACCACCCTGGCGAGAAAGGATGTCGCCGGGCCTGCCGGGCGACG
>RFLL01000281.1 GCA_003693905.1 Alphaproteobacteria bacterium | reverse complement strand
GGCTGTGGCCGGTGCCGGGCCAGATCGCCGCGAGGCCGGCCAGGCAAAGCGCCGTCGCGACCTGCCGCACGCCACCGAGGCGGGTCCGGGCGCGGTGGATGGAAAACGACGACGAGAGAATGCGATTTGTCATGGCCCCTACCGGTTGCGACTCCCGTGAGCTGCCCTCCGCCATGCGAATTCCGTGCCAATATCCGGCGATGAAAATCCGGCGAAATTCCGGCCTTTCGGACGTTCAGCGGTGCGGACCGGAATAGCCGGCGGCAATTCGCGCCGGGGGAAGGGCAAATCTTGCCTGCTGCGGACAAAGTCTTAACCAAACTTAAACGGCCTCGGCCCAAGCTGCGCTCATGCGCTTTTTTCGGCTTTCTCTTCCTGTTCCTGCGCGGTCATCCGTACACAAACATGAAGATTGATCGGATCTCGACTCCTGCGACCAAACCGGCACGCCGGACCGGGCGTTCCGGCGCCACCCAGGGAGCGGAATTCGCCCAGGCCCTGTCGGCAGCGGACGCGGCGCCGGAAAGTACCGCTTCCTCGTCGACCGGCGCCGTTGCGCCACTGGCTCGGGTCGATGCGATTCTGGCGGCTCAGGAGGTCGGCGACGTTCTTGACGAGGAGCGCCGGGCACATCGCCATGGGCAGGATCTGCTCGATCGGCTGGACGAGCTTCGTCTGGCCCTGCTCGATGGGCGCCTTTCGGTTGCCGTGGTCGAGCGGCTGGCGGCCCTGGCCGCCGGGCAGCGGTACCGGGTCCGTGACCCGCGTCTGGCCGAAGTGCTGGCCGAGATCGAACTGCGCGCGGCCGTCGAACTGGCCAAGCTGGGACGTTGAACCGGGACGCCGGAGCGGGGCATTGCGGGGCGCCGCCACCCGGTGCGAATGATCCGCAATTGCCGGTGGCGCGCCGGCACCCCTGTTTGCGGTTTATTTTCAAACGAATGTGAATGTCCGGCCCGGATATCGAGACGCTTGTTGGAAACACCAAATTCCCTATACTCCGCGCCCAGACGAGGGACTTCATGGAAATAGGGCAAGTATGAAGAAGACGGTGTCCGTTCCGCCGGGGTACCGGCCCCGGGAAAACGAAAAGTTCATGAACCCAGTCATGCGGGAATATTTCCGCCAGAAGCTGTTGCGCTGGAAGGAGGACCTGCTTCGCGAATCGAACGAGACGATCCAGAATCTCAAGGAAGCCTCCGTTCAGGAGGCGGACCTGACCGACCGGGCGACACTGGAAACCGATCGCTCGCTGGAGTTGCGCACCCGGGACCGGGAGCGCAAGCTGATCTCGAAGATCGACGCGGCGCTGCGCCGGATCGAAGAAGGGTCCTACGGCTACTGCGAGGAGACCATGGAGCCGATCAGCCTGCGCCGCCTCGAGGCGCGGCCGATCGCCACCCTGTCGATCGAGGCCCAGGAGCGTCACGAACGTCTCGAACGCACGCACCGCGACGACTGATGTGCGCAATCCCGCCGGACGCCGGCCCCGGTCGGGGGCCGGCGGAGCGGTCCGGGCGTACCGTGACGAGACGGGCCGGTCCCGGGGACCGGCCCGTTCGCGTCTCTTGCCTCGACGAGGCTTCGTCTGTTTTTCTCGCGCGACCTTCTTCCCTGTCGGAACGACCACTCCCTAGAACGGCCACAGGATGTCGTAGATCTGCTGGCCGTAGCGCGGTTGCTGCACATCCGTGATCTGACCGCGGCCGCCGTAGGCGATGCGGGCTTCGGCGATCTGATCGTATTTGATCGTATTGCCCGAGGTGATGTCTTCCGGCCGGATGATACCGGCGACCTGAAGATGGCGAACCTCGAAGTTGACCCGGACTTCCTGCTGCCCGGCGATGACCAGGTTGCCGTTGGGCAGAACCTGGGTGACCAGGGCGGCGATGCGCAGGCTGATGTCTTCGTCGCGGTTGATGCTGCCGCTGCCCTGCGAACTCGACGTGCTGCCGAGGTCGATCAGGCTGGTGGGGTCGACGGCTTCGGGCAGAATCTGCCCCAGGCTCTGTTCGTAGCCCAGGAACGAACTCGCGTTGGCATTCTCCGCGTTGTCGCGGCTGCGGGTGGTGGTGTTGGAAATCTTGGCCTCGTCCTTGATGTCGATGACGACGGTCAGGATGTCGCCGACCTGGCTTGCCCGCTGATCCTTGAGAAAGGCGCGCGAGCCCGGCCGCCACAGCGAATTTGCCTGGCGTTCGACCGGTACCGGCGGCGGCATCGGCATCGCGACCGGCTGGTTGTCGTGCAGTTTCGCCGGATTTTCGATCCTGGTCAGCGGCGGCTCTTCGCCGACCTGGGACAGGCGTGTGAGGGCGTTGCACCCGCTCAGGGCGAGGCTCAGTAGCGCCAGTGCGAGCACCGGCAAAGGGCGCCCCGGCAACAGACGCACCGGTCGGGAGCGCGGCGCAAAGGAACGATGGCGATGGCAGGGGGTCCTGGATGTCATGGCTCGACCTCCTCGGCACGGGCGATGCGCGGCGCCGGCTCGATGCGAACCAGTCCGGCGTTGACCACGCGGGCGTGGATGATCTTGTTCGACGCTGTGTTCATGACCCGGATCACGTCGCCGCTGCCGCCGGCTTCGATCGCGCGGCCCTGGGCGCTGAGGACCATCCGGGGAGTTTCCAGGCGGATCGTGACCAGGCTGTTCTTGGCCACCACCACGGGCTCACGCAGATCGCTGGCAAGGACCGTGGCGCC
>RFLL01000280.1 GCA_003693905.1 Alphaproteobacteria bacterium | reverse complement strand
GCTCAAGCGCGATCAGGGCCAGCATCATGTCCAGCGCCGCGGTTCCGCCCGAGCAGGTGAACCGTTTGCGGTCGATCTCGAAGACTTCCGGGGTAAGGTCGAGGTCGGGATATTCCTCGCGCAGGCTGGCCAGGTTTTCCCAATGGATGGTGCAGCGGTAGCCGTCGAGCAACCCGGCCCGGGCGAGCAGCAGGCTGGCCGTGGAGATCGCCCCGATCCGGCAGCCGCGCCGGTCGAGACGGCGCAACCATGCCAGCACGTCCTTGTCGGCATAGCGGTGGGCGTTCATTCCCGCCACGACGATCAGATGACTGAGCGCTCCGGCGTTCGCCATGTCGGCATCGACGACGACCTCGATCCCGCTCGATGCCGGAACGGGGGCCCCGTCGCGGGAGATCAGACGCCAGCCGTAAAGCGGCTCCCCGCTGATGCGGTTGGCTGCGCGCAGAGGGTCGATCAGTGCGCTGAATCCGAACAGGGAAAATTCGGGGACCAGAAAGATGGCAAACACCGTCCGCGCCTGGTCGACCGGATTGTTGGCTCGCCGCCGTGTCATATCCTCGCATCGGGCCGGGGTCTGCGTGGCGTGCGCCCGATGGATCGTTCGCGCTTCGCCACCCCGCGCATGCCCTGTCAGGTTCCCGTTTTTCATCCGTTCCGCCGCCTTTCCTCAAACAGGGGTCCGGGTTTTCACCTTACCCCCATAATCGGCGATTGTTTTCACGCTCCGTCAAGTTGCCGTGAAAGGTGACGGGGATCACATCTTGTCCGCTCCGGCAACCCCAGATTTCAGGTGAGAGGGTCATTTACGACACTCGGCCGCAGCCGAGGAAGGAGGGTGTGATGAAAATCCCGCACCGACCCACAATCCGGAAGTCCGCCATCGGAGCGCGAACCGTGGCGTTGCGCGTGTTTGGTATCGTCGCCTTGACCCTGGTGCTTCTGCTGGTTCTCGGCAGGACTGCCGGGGCGCAGCCCGCCTGCACCAGCCACTCCGACATGCATCGCCAGTTGACGCAGCGTTTTTCCGAGGCCCGGGTCGCCGTTGCCCTGACCGAAAAAGGGGCGCTGGTCGAGGTCTATGCCCGCCCTGATGGCGCCACCTGGACCATTGTCGTCACCCTGATCGACGGCCAGAGCTGCATCCTGATGGCCGGGCGGGACTGGTTCGACGCGCACAAGGTCGCTCAGGGGCCCGGAGTCTAGAAGATGCGGCATGGGGCGAGGTCCGGGCCGAATGAATCGCCCCGGAGCGGGAACAGTTTCGGTCGGGTGCGCGACAACGGAAAGGGACGTGTCACGAAAAACTGCTGTGGTGGCATCCCTGCAACGGAGGCAACGGAATCCGGGAAGGAGCGAAAGCATGTCCCGCAACGGGCGTCGTCATGTCGCTTCGCGCCGGCGTCGAGCCGGTGCACCGACGATCCCGTACTTTCCCTGGCGGCGTATCGAGTCCCCGTATCCGCCCCTCGACATTCTGGAACCGGCGCAGATCGAGGCGATCCACGATGCCTCGATGGAGATCCTCGAAGAGATGGGCATCCAGGTCCTGTCGCCGCGGGCGCTTGAGGTTCTGGCCCGCGGTGGTGTCGAGGTCGATCGCGGCACCGGCGTGGTGCGCTTCGACCGCGGCCTGATCGCCGAACTGGTGGCCAAGGCGCCGGAGCAGGTAAGCGTGACTCCGCGCAACCCGGCGCGGCGCCTGACAATCGGCGGTCGACACATCAACTTTTCTCTGGTCAGCGGTCCACCCAACGTGCACGACTGCGAGCGCGGGCGACGTTCCGGCAATTATCGCGACTACTGCGATCTCGTGCGCCTGATGCACAGCCTCGAAATCATTCACTGCCTCGGCAACCAGCCGGTGGCCCCGATCGACCTGCCGGCCCCAAGCCGCCACCTCGATTGTTACCTTGCCGACGTCATCTATACCGATCGCGCGTACAATTGCACGGCCATCGGCGCCGAACGGGTGCTCGACGGAATCGATATTGCGGCGATCGCCCGCGGCGTAACCCGGGCCGATCTCATCGCTTCGCCGGCGGTCATGACCAACATCAACGTTAATTCGCCGCGTCTTCTGGACAATGCAATGTGCGAGGGCCTGATGGCGATGGCCGAATGGGGACAGCCGGTTGTCGTCACACCGTTCACCCTGATGGGTGCGATGACGCCGATCACGCTGGCCGCCGCCCTAGCGCAGCAGAACGCCGAGGCGCTGGCCGGCATCGCTCTGGCGCAACTCGTTCGCCCGGGGACGCCGGTCGTCTATGGGGCCTTCACCTCGAACGTCGACATGCGCACGGGCGCGCCCGCGTTCGGCACGCCGGAGAACGCCAAGGCGACCGTCGTCGCCGGGCAGCTTGCGCGTCGCTACGGTCTGCCGTACCGGGCCAGCAATGCGAACGCCAGCAATGTCGCCGACGCCCAGGCCGTCTATGAATCGCAGATGTCGCTGTGGTCGGCGATCCTCGGCCATGCCAACATCATTTTTCACGGCGCCGGGTGGCTGGAAGGCGGCCTGTGCGCGTCGTTCGAAAAG
>RFLL01000279.1 GCA_003693905.1 Alphaproteobacteria bacterium | reverse complement strand
CCGTCAAATTCGCAGTTTTTCGCGTTCGCCGTTTTGGGCATATTGAGGCCTCTTTGCCGCCCGCGCCGCTCCGGCGCCGGGCATCCATCGACGGGGAGGCGATGTCGGCACTGGCGATTTTCGAGCAGGTGGTCAACGGCCTGATCATCAGCATCTTCTACGCGCTGGCGGCGCTTGGATTGTCGCTGATCTTCGGCGTACTCAAAATCGTCAACTTTGCCCACGGCGAGCTCTACATGCTCGGCGGTTTCGCCTACTACGTGGCCGCCTCGCTTCTCGGGCTGCCTCCGGTCGCGGCCGTTCTCGTCGCTTGTGCCGTACTTTTCGCCATCGGCCTCATGATCGAACGTCTGCTGATCGACCCCATCTACGAGGGCAAGGTCGAGCGCGTCGATGAATACGCCATCATGATCACCTTCGGCCTCGGGATCCTGCTTCAGAACCTGATGCTCAGCATCTTCGGTCCGTGGACCAAACGCCCGGAAGCAATCGTCCATGGCCGCTTCGAGATCGGCGAGCTGATCGTCAGTGGCGATCGCCTGACCGCCGCCGGGGTGGGCGTGGCCCTGATCGGCGTCATCATGTACCTCCTGCGCGCGACCTGGGCCGGCAAGGCGATCCGCGCCGTCGCCCAGGACCGCGAGACGGCCGGCATCGTTGGCGTCGATGCCAAGCTGACCGGCATGCTCGCCTTCGGGATGGGAAGCGCGCTCGCGGGGGCCGCCGGCGCTCTCATAGGGCCGGTCTTTCTGGTTTATCCGACCATGGGCGTGATTCCGGCCATCAAGGCCTATGTCATTGTCGTCCTTGGTGGGCTTGGCTCGGTACCGGGCGCGATTGCCGGCGCTCTCATCCTCGGCCAGGTTGAAAACCTGGCAACCGTCCTGATTCCCGATACCTCGCGGGCGCTGGCCTACAAGGACGCTTACGGTCTGGTACTTCTGGTTCTGGTCTTGCTGCTCCGGCCCCAGGGCCTGTTCGGTGAACGCACCCGCCGCGCATGAACAGTGGCACGCTACGACTCGTCGCGCCGGGAGCCGCAGTTGTGGTGGCACTTCTTTTGCTGCCGTTGTTCGGCCTCGACGAATACTGGATTTACATCCTGACCATCGGCTTCTATTACGCCGTTCTGGCCGCAAGCTGGAGCCTTCTGGTCGGCTATGTCGGGCGCATCAGCTTTGCCCATGCCGCGATGAGCGGCATCGGCGCCTATGCCTCGATCCTGGCCAGCACCGTATGGGGACTGCCGCTTGCCCTTTCCATTCCCTTCGCCGGTCTGAGCGCGGCGCTGATCGGGCTGGCCATCGGCCGTCTGTGCCTGCGGTTGCACGGCGCCTATCTGGGATTGACCACTATCGCTTTTTCGGAAATCGTCCGCATCACCATAACCGCCGAACACGAACTGACCCGCGGCAGTCTCGGCCTGGCCGCGCCGGCGCTGTTCGAGACCACCGGGCGCGTTCCCTACTATTACAGCCTGCTGGCGCTTCTTGGCGTCTCGCTTCTGGTCATGTGGCTGATCCTGCGTTCGCGCATCGGTCTTTTCTTCGCCGCCATCCGCGAGGACGAGGATGCGGCCGCCAGCCTCGGCGTCAGGGTGGTGCGCTGGAAGATCTTCGCCTTTTCCTTCAGCAGCGCCGTTGCCGGAATCGCCGGCGCCTTTTACGCTCATTTCGTACAGCTCGTCGCGCCTTCGATGATGTCCATCCAGGAGATGGGTTTCATTCTTTCGATGGCCGTCATCGGCGGGTTTCAGAACATTTTCACCGCCGCGCTCGGCGGCATCTTTCTCGAGATTCTGCTTGAGGTCTCGCGAGAGATCGGCGAATGGCGGATGACCATCTTCGGTCTTGTCGTAATTGCCGTCCTGCGTTTCGCTCCCAACGGATTGTTCGGATGGGCGCAGCGCCTGATCGTGGGGCGCGGCCCATGACCCTCCTGCCCCAAGGTCCGCTTCTCGAGGCCGAATCCGTCAGCAAACGCTTCGGCGGGCTGCGCGCACTCGATGCAGTCTCCTTCACGCTCGAAGCCGGCGAGCTCGTCGGCCTGATCGGCCCCAACGGCTCGGGGAAGACCACCTTCCTCAACGTACTCAGCGGGTTCTACACCCCCGATACGGGTTGCATCCGGTTCATGGGGCGGCGCATAGACGGTCAGGAGCCGGCGACACTCGCCGCCCGGGGCATTGCCCGCACCTTCCAGATCACGAAGATATTCCGCCGCATCACGGTGCTCGAGAACCTTCTCGTGCCCGGCTTGACCGACTGGACGATCGGGCGCCAGGCGGCGGGCGAAAAGGCGCGCGCCATTCTTGCCCGCCTCGATCTCGAGCGTCTGATGGATGCGCCGGCATCGAGCCTTTCGGGCGGCCAGGCCAAGCTGGTCGAATTCGGCCGGGTGATGATGCTGGAGCCGCGGCTGATCCTTCTCGACGAACCTTTCGGCGGCGTCCACCCGACGCTCAAGCGGCTGATGCACGATACCATCCGCGACTGGAACGCCGAAGGGCGGAGCATCATCCTGATCAGTCACGACATGGGCTCGATCTTCGACCTCTGCGCCCGGGTCGTCGCCCTTCACGCCGGGCGGGTGATCGCCGACGGCACCCCCGAGGCAGTCCGCAATGATGAAGCCGTGATCCGTGCCTATCTTGGCGTCGACGATACGGGAGCAGCGTCGTGACGCTGATCGTCGAAAATCTGTATGCCGGTTATGCCGCCGATATCGACATCCTGCGCGCTCTCAATCTGCGCGCGCGCAGCGGCCAGTTGACGACGATAATCGGTGCCAACGGGGTCGGCAAATCAACGTTGCTGAAATGCATCATCGGCCAACTTCATCCCCACCGCGGCAGGATTCTGTATCAAGGACACGACATTACCGGATCGCGGACCACGCGCCTCGTGCGCCGGGGAATCGCCTATATCGCTCAGCGGCGCAACGTTTTTCCCCAGCTTACCGTACGCGAGAATCTGGAGATGGGGTGCTGGATTTTCCGTCGCGACCGCGCCCGCGTCGCCCGGGCCATCGAGCGGGCTTTCGCCGAGGCGCCGGTGCTTGCCGAGTTGCGCCACCGCCGTGCCGGCGAACTCAGCGGTGGCCAGCAGCGTCTTCTGGAGATCGAGCGGGCGCTGCTCACCGATCCCGTGCTGCTGCTTGTTGACGAGCCGACCGTCGGCCTTGATCCACGCATGAGTGCCATAATCTATCGCCATCTGCGCCGCCTGAGCGCCGAGGACGGGCGAACCATCCTGATGGTCGACCAGAACGTGATCGCCGGCACCGGAGTGGCTGATTACATCTATGTGCTTGAACTCGGCACCAACAAGATCGAAGGCACCAAGGCCGAATTCGATACCAGATACCGCGACACCATTGCCGAGTGGCTGTTCTAGAGTACCTATCTGAGTGTATCGGGAGAGGGTCACCGGCAAGGCCTTCTGGTTTGACATGAAGGTTGGCGGAGAAGGCCGATCTGCATGGCGTGTCCCTGATTTGCTTCATTGTCGGGAACGCGTAATCGTGGGGAATGCGCTTCACCCCGATGCCCGGCTTTGTCCGTACCGATCCGCGAAGACCCCGTCCCGACCGCCGCCATCGGCGACCGCGGCCCCGGCGGAACCAGCGCCAGGGCGCAATCCGGGATGGCCGGGGGACAGCGGTCAACAGCCCGGAAGCGAGGAGAAGCCCCCGCCACACCAGGCATCGCTGACCTTCATCAGCCACGTGTCGAGCTGTTCCGAAAACAGTCCCGGCGTGTCGATCATCGCAAAATGCCCGGCGTCGGGAAGGGGGATGAACGCGGCGTCGGGGATTATCCCTTGCAGGTGCCTGCCTTCGCTTATGTCAACCCAGTTATCTTCTGTCTTCCTCTCCCCACAGAATCAGGGTCGGGACCCTGATATCGGGGTAACGCCGTTCGAGTTGTTCGGTGTAGTCATAATCGTATTGCCCGATCTGCCGGTAATATGCCCTTTGGCCGGCGTCGCCAAGCCACGGGGCGATCAGCCGATCCACGATACCCTCGGGTGGTGTTCTGGCCATCGCGGTACGCATGTGGGCTTCGAGCATCGCCAGATGAACGTATTCCGGGACCGCCGCGAAGATGGCCTCGTTGTTGCGAACGTGGCGGGTGGCGGGAGAACGGGGTGCCCCAGGGCGACAGAACTACGCCGTCGCTGATGCAGATCGCCTTGACCGGGGTCCCTTCAATCAGGTGACAGCCAAAGACGGTTGCCATACCGAAATCGTGACTGATGAGGATGGGGGCCTTCAACCCCTTGAAGCGGATCAGTTCGGCAAGCACCTTGGCGAAACTGCGCAGGCGGACATCCTGGCCGTCGAATTTCTCCGGCTGCCCGTAACCGGGCAGATCGAACAGGTGGAACCGGTATTTGCCAGACAGCCGGCTGGTGACGCCGTCCCAGATCACCGAACTTGTAGGGGTACCATGCACCAGCACCACGTCCCGGCCCCGGCGGGCGGAGGCGGCGTGTCTCCCGTCGATGGATCACGGGGCCGGGCGGCGGGCGGATACCCGGTTCGCGTTGTCCGCTTTTTG
>RFLL01000278.1 GCA_003693905.1 Alphaproteobacteria bacterium | reverse complement strand
TATCTGCTGATTTCGCACGACCTGGCCGTGGTCTACAACTTCTCGGACTACGTCGGCGTCATGTACCTCGGCCGACTGGTCGAATGGGGCGAAGCGACGACGCTGTTCCGTGCCCCGCAGCACCCCTACACGCGGATGCTGATGGACGCGATTCCCGATCTGGAACTGTCGGGGCGTCCGCGCCAGCCGGTTGCCGGCGAAGTGCCGGACCCGATCACACCGCCGCCCGGATGCACGTTCCATCCGCGCTGCCCCCATGCCAACGACCGCTGCCGGCGCGAAGCACCGGAGTCGCGCCTGATTGGCGACGTGCGTGTAGCCTGCCATGCGGTCGAGGAAGGCCGGCTTGTCGCCACACTGACGCGCCACGGCACCGAGCATCAGGCCGCGGCCTCGGACTGACGGTCGAACGGACGGATCAGGATCAGGCCGCAAAATCGCGCAGCAACCGACCCGGACGGGCGTCATCGTCGATCGGCCCGCCGGCATCGGCCACCTGGACGCCGTTGACCCACACCCCGTGCACGCCGCGCGCCGGCGTCACCAGCCGCGGCGCCCCGCTCGGCAGGTCATGGACCCGTTGCGGCGGACCGCGGCCGACGCTCGCCGGGTCGAACAGCAGCAGATCGGCGGCCATGCCGGGCGCCAGCCGGCCGCGATCGCGGATACCGTAGATTTCGGCCGGACGGCCGCTCAACTGCCATACCGCCTCTTCGATCGGCATCGCGGCGCGCTCGCGCACCCAGTGACCGAGCAGATGCAGCCCGAACCCGGCATCGCAGAAGAACGTCAGGTGCGCGCCGGCGTCGGACAACGCGATGCTGGCGTACGGATGGCGCAACATTCGGCCCACCGCCTCTTCATCGGAGTTGAGCAGCACGGCGGTGTAAAGCGTGTCCAGCCCTTCGGCGAGGCTGAAATCGAGCATCCAGTCAAGCGGGTGCCGCCCCGCCGCAGCGGCCAGATCGGCCACCGTGCGCCCTTCGAGGTTGCGGTTTTCCGGCCGCGCAACTTCGAGCAGACGCAGCTTGTCCCATTCGCCGTTGAACAGGCGCACCCCGGCCGGGTGGTCGAGCTCGGCCTTGACCCGGGCGCGAAATTCCGGATCGGCGTAGACCGCCCTGAGCGCCTCTCCTTCGGCCTGCATCGCCGGCAGCCACGCCGCCAGTCCTTCGAACGGATAGGCCGACCACAGGGTGAAATCGTTGGTCAGAGGGCAGCATGAGACCTGTCCGAACAGGCGCCGGCCGCGGTCCTGTGCAGCCGCGATCGCGTCCAATTCGTCGAAGGTCTGCTGCGGCCGGGTGCTGTTGTGCAGCAGGGCGGCGATCATGACCGGGCGGCCGCTTTCCGCGGCCAGGCTTTCCAGGAACGCAATCGTCGTGTGCGACCCCTTGGTCAGCATGAACAGGCCGCGCCCGGCCTCGCCCAGAGCCCCGTTCAGGGCCCGCATCTCGGCCTCGTCGGCCAGGCGCGAAGGCATGGGCACGCCGCCTTCGCCGTTGTGCTGACCGGCGGTCGAGGTCGCGAACCCGATCGCCCCGGCCCGCAGCGCCTCCAGCACGAGCGCGCGCATGGCGGCGATTTCCTCCGCACTCGCCGCGCGGCGGGTGGCGTCTTCGCCCATGACCCAGGTCCGCACCGGGGAATGGCCGATGAAGGCGGCGACGTTGGGCACCGTTGCGGTGCGGGCGATGGCGTCGAGGTATTCGGGGAAAGTCTCGAAGTCCCAGCGGATGCCTGCGCGCAACACGTCCAGCGACATGCCTTCGACATGGGTCAGGTTGCGCATTGTCAGATCGCGGTCATCCGGCCGGCACGGCGCGATGGCAAAGCCGCAGTTGCCGATCACCACGGTGGTGACACCCAGACCGGGCGACGGCGTCAGGCCGGGGTCCCAGGTGATCTGCGCATCGTAATGGGTGTGGGTGTCGATGATGCCCGGACACAGGGCGAGCCCATCGGCTGCGATTTCCCGCCGACCGCGGCCGACATCGCGTCCCACAGCGGCGATCCGGTCCCCGGATACGGCCAGATCGCCCACGTATCCAGGCGCCCCCGTGCCATCGAAAAGAAGGGCCTCGCGAATGACCAGATCGTGCATCAAAGTTCCTGTCCCCGCTGCGTATCACCACCCGTGACCGGCCCGCCGACCCGAATCCAGGCATCCAGGCCGCCGATGAGATGGCAGACGTCGCGCAACCCCCTTTCCCGTGCCGTCTGCACGGCCAGCGCGGAGCGTTCGCCGTAGGCGCAATAGAAGATCAGGCGCTTGCCGGTCGCCGTCGCCAGCTCGTGCAGCAGACCGCCGGGGGCCACGTGTTCGTCCAGTTCCGTGTACGGAACATGAAGCGAGCCGGGAATTTCGCCGTACCGGTGGCGCTCGGCCTTGTCGCGCAGGTCGATCACCGCCACCTCGGACCGACCGAGCAGGACCTTGAACTCGTCGCAGTCGAGCGCGCAGTCACGGCCCGCGACCTCGTCCTGCGGCAACCCGATGTGCAGGTTGGCCGGCACCGCCACATCCATCATCTTCGGGTTGGGCAGGTCGAGGTTGTTCATCAGCTCGACATAGTCCTCGACCGATCGCACCTGCAGCCGGGGGTTGAAGGCCCGCTCCTCGGCGATCGTGCTTACCGTATCGCCTTTGTAGTCATGCCCCGGATAGACCAGCGTCTCGTCGGGCAGCTTCAGCAACTTGTCGAACAGCGAATGGTATTGCGCCACCGGATCGCCGTTTTGAAAGTCCGTCCGCCCGGTGCCGCGGATCAACAGGGTATCGCCGGTGAACACCCGGTCATCCATCAGGAAACAATATGAATCATCGGTATGACCCGGGGTGTGCAGCGCGGTCAGGCTCAACCCTTCGATGTCGATGCGATCACCATCGCCGACGCGCATGGACACCACGTCGACGCCGCTTTGTTCGCCCATCACCGTGATGCACCGGGTGCGATCGCGCAGCGCCCCCATGCCGGTGATGTGGTCGGCGTGTACATGGGTGTCGACCGTCTTGACCAGGCGCAGGTCGAGCTCGCGCAACAGCCGCAGATAGTGATCGACCTTGCCCAGAACCGAATCGATGATCAGAGCCTCGCCGCCGCGCCGGCTGGCCAGCAGATAGGTATAGGTGCACGATTCGAAATCGAAGATCTGGCGAAAGATCATCACAGCGCCTTTCCGCGCGATCCTATTCGGCGGCGATCCTGGCCCGGGTGTCGAGGGCGTGTTGCACGATGCCCATCACGCGCGTGCGTTCCTCCCCTTCCAGGGTCATGCGCGGGGCACGCACCGTCTCACTGCCCATGCCCGCCATGGCCTGTGCCAGCTTGATGTACTGCACCAGCTTGACGTGGCAGTCGAGGTGTAGCACCGGCATGAACCAGCGATAAAGGGTGCGCGCCTCGTCCCAGCGCCCGGCCGTGGCCAGCGCCCACAGACGCAGTGTTTCCTCCGGAAAAGCGTTGACCAAGCCGGCCACCCAGCCGACGGCGCCCAGCAGCGCCGCTTCGAGCGCCAGATCATCGACGCCGCAGAACAGGATGTAGCGATCACCGCAGGCATTGACGATGTCGCTCAGGCGGCGCGGATCGTCGGAAGATTCCTTGATCGCGACCAGGGTATTCTCGTCGGCCAGGTCGGCAAACGCGGCCGGGGGAATGTCGACGCCGTAGGACACGGGATTGTTGTAGACCATGATCGGCAGATCGCTGGCCCGGGCGACGGTGCGGAAATGGTGCACGGTTTCGCGCAAGTCCGACCTGTAGACCATCGCCGGCAGCACCATCAGGCCGTCGACGCCGATCTTCTGAGCATCCTCGGCAAAACGGCAGGCCATGGCGGTGGAACATTCCGCCACCCCGGCCAGCACCGGCACCCGCCCGGCGGCGGCATCGCGCGCCGCCTTGAGGACGTCGCGCTTCTCATGCACATCCAAGGCCGTGTTCTCGCCCAGCGTGCCGAGCATGACCAGCCCGTGCACGCCGGCCGCGATCAGGCGCTCGACATGGGCCGTCGTCGCCTCCAGATCGAGCGATTGATCGGTACGAAACTGCGTCGTTGCGGCGGGATAAACGCCGGCCCAGTCTACGGTCATGGTTTTCGCATCCTTCTTGTCCGTCCGATTTCCCCATACCTTAGAGCATTGCCCGCGACCGGGAAATCAGGATACGGCGGACGGTAGCAGGTCGCGCTCAGAAATTCTTGCACAGGCGCAAGGCATCGAAGATCGCCGCGTGCACGTTGCGTCCGGCCACGGCATCCCCGATGCGATACAGATGATAGGTGCCTTGCGGATTGGTCACGACGTCTTGCGCCCGCCCGGCGACAAGGGCCGCATAATCGACCTCGCCGCGATTGCGCGATCCCGGTTTCAGGGCGAAATAAAGCTCGTCCACAGGCCGCGTCCCGCATTCCACGACCACCTGATCGACATGGCGGATCTCGGTGCGCTTGGCGTATTCGTCCCATAGCACCGCGTCCAGCCCGTTGCCGCGACGCCGCACCGCATGAAGGCGCCGGTTCAAGGTGAAGGTCACGTCCCGTTCGTTCAATGCCTTGAAATAGGCCGGGTAGTTGGTGCCGCCGACATCGGGCGCGAGGATCCGCCCGGGGGTGACGAACTCCAGCCGCGCGCCCGAGGCGGCAATCGCTTCGGCTGCACAGAGGCCGGGATGGGCGCCGTTGTCGTCGAACAGCAGAACCGATCCGTTCGGTCGGGCGGCACCGCTCAGGATATCCCATCCGGTCGTCACCAGATCCGCACCGGTGCTCAGAAAATCGGTGTCGGGCACGCCGCCGGTCGCCACGATGACGATATCCGGCGCTTCGGCCAGAACGTCTCCGGCCTCGGCATAGACGTTGAAGCGCATGTCGACGCTGAAGCGTTCCAATTCCGCCATGCGCCAGTCGACGATTCCGATCATCTCGCGCCGGCGCGGCAGTGCCGCGGCAAGGCGGATCTGGCCGCCGGGGGCATCCGCCGCCTCGAACAAGGTGACGCCATGACCGCGCGCGGCGACCACCCGCGCCGCCTCCAGCCCCGCCGGGCCGGCCCCGACCACGACGATCCGGCGCGCCGGGCCGTCACCGCGGGTGATGACGTGAGGCATGGTCGCTTCGCGACCGGTCGCGGCGTTGTGGATGCACAGCGCCTCGCCGCCCTCGTAAATGCGGTCGATGCAATAGCCGGCGCCGACGCAGGGACGGATGCGGTGTTCCTCCCCGCGTGCAACGAGGGCGGCGATGCGCGGCTCGGCGATATGCGCCCGGGTCATGCCGACCATGTCCAGATACCCCTCGGCGATCGCATGGCGCGCGGTGGCGATATCGGCGATGCGCGCGGCGTGGAAGACCGGCAGGCCGACCTTGGCGCGGATCTCGCCGGCCAGCGCCAGGTGCGGGGCGGCCGGCGTGCCCATGCCCGGGATCACATGCGATAGCCCCTCGTCACTGTCGACGTGACCGCGGATGACGTTGAGAAAATCGACCAGCCCTGAGGCCGCAAGCCGGCGGGCGATTTCCAGCCCCTCGGCCCGGTCGAGGCCGGCGTTGACGGCGGTGGTCGCAGGATCGCCGTCATCCGTCGGCACATCGCGCCGCTCCTCGGCGACCATGCGCACACCGACGATGAAATCGGGTCCGACCGCCTCGCGCACCGCCGCCAGAACCTCGAACGTAAAGCGCAGGCGGTTGTCCAGGCGGCCGCCGTAGGCGTCACGGCGCCGGTTGGTGGCCGGCGACCAGAACGCATCGAGAAGATGGCCGTAGGCTTCGATCTCGATGCCGTCGAGACCACCGTCGTGTGCCCGCTGCGCCGCTGCGGCATAGGCCCGCACGATGCGCGCGATGTCCCAGTCCTCGATCTCCTTGGGCATGGCGCGGTGCGCCGGCTCGCGGATCGGCGAAGGGGCGACCACCGGCAGCCAGTCGGCCGTGTTCCAGTTCGTGCGCCGGCCAAGGTGGGTGATCTGAATCATGATCGCCGCGCCGTGGCGGTGCACGCCGTCGCTGAGGCGACGCAGCCATGGCACGATGGCGTCGTCGTAGATGTGCAGATTGCCGAATGCCGCCGGCGAATCGGGGGCCACGACCGCGGAGCCGGCGGTCATGGTCAGCGCCACGCCCCCTTGCGCCCGGGCCTCGTGATAAAGGCGGTAGCGGTCCTTCGGCATGCCGTCTTCGGAATAGGCCGGCTCATGCGCGGTGATCAGGATCCGGTTGCGCAGGGTGAGATGCTTGAGCCGGAACGGCTGCAACAGGGGATCGGCGGCCATCGCGGACCTCGTCGTCATCGCTTTTGCGCCCGAGGGTACGGAGGTGCCGCCGGGCCACGCAACCCTGCAATATGGACGGCCGGTCAATTTGCCCTATACTGAGCGCGAGTGAACGCCAAATACGCGGCCGCGACAGCGCCCACGTGATCGGATGACGGGGAGACGAGCCAACGACAACTGGGCGGCCGGCGATGCCTATGACGCCTACATGGGCCGCTGGAGCCGGCTTGTCGGGCGTGCCTTTCTCGACTGGCTGGCCGAACCGCCGGATCTGCGCTGGCTCGAGATCGGGTGTGGCACCGGCGTTCTCAGCGAAGTCATCCTCGAATACGGCGAGCCGAAGCATCTTCTCGGCATCGACCCGTCGGAAAGTTTCCTCGCCCACGCACGCGAACGCACCCCGCATCCCGCGCTGCGCTTTCGCGTCGGATCGGCCGAGGCCCTGCCCGTCGAAGACGGGCAGTTCGACGTGGCGGTCAGCGGTCTGGTTCTGAATTTCCTTGCCGATCCGGCGCGCGCGGTGATGGAGATGCGCCGCGCCGTGCATCCGGGCGGCACGGTCGCGGCCTATGTCTGGGACTATGGCGAAGGGATGGACATGGTACGCCTGTTCTGGGAAGCCGCAACCGCGCTCGACCCGGCGGCCCGCGAACACGACGAAGGCGTGCGCTTCCCTCTTGCCGCCGAAGCGCCGCTGGCGGCCCTGTTCCGTGACAGCGGGCTTGAGGAGGTCGAAACCCGGGCCATCGAGGTGCCGACCATATTCGACGATTTCGATGATTACTGGTCGCCGTTCCTGGCCGGCGTAGGCCCGGCACCGGCCTACTGCATGGGCCTCGACGAAACGGCACGCACGGCGTTGCGTGAACGCCTGCAAAGCACCCTGCCGGTGGCCCCCGACGGCCGCATCCATCTCAATGCGCGGGCGTGGGCGGTGCGCGGCGACGTGCCGGGCTGAGCCGCCGGTTGCTCAAAGCCGGGCGGCCTGTTTCACGCCCTTTTCATGCCTTGCGGATACCGGGGCAGATACCGGGAACACGGGCCACAATGAAGCGGGCAATGCGTTCGCGCACGCTCGCCGCGGCCTGAAGGTGGGGGCTGTGGCCGCACTCGGGCACAATGAAGGTCTCGCACGGCCCTGAAACCC
>RFLL01000277.1 GCA_003693905.1 Alphaproteobacteria bacterium | reverse complement strand
CCGCTGGGTCAAGGCCAACACGCGCATGCCGGTGCTGGTCAAGCTGACGCCCAACGTCACCAACATCCTCGGCCCGGCGCGTGCGGCGGTCGCCGGTGGTGCCGACGGGGTGGCGCTGATCAACACCATCAATTCGATCACCGCCATCGACCTCGACCTGATGGCGCCGGAGCCGACCGTCGACGGCAAAGGCACCCACGGCGGCTACTGCGGGCCGGCGGTCAAGCCGATCGCATTGCACATGGTGGCCGAAATCGCCCGCGATCCGCAGTGCAAGGGGATCGCCATTTCCGGCATCGGCGGTATTTCCACTTGGCGTGATGCGGCCGAGTTCATGGCCCTGGGATGCGGCAGCGTGCAGGTGTGCACGGCGGCCATGCACTACGGCTTCAAGATTGTCGAGGACATGATCGACGGTCTGGCCAACTGGATGGACGACAAGGGGTACGCCCGGCTCGACGATTTTCGCGGCCGCGCCGTGCCCAACGTCACCGATTGGCAGCACCTCAATCTCAACTACTCGATCAAGGCGCGCATCAACCCCGACACCTGCATTCGTTGCGGGCTGTGTCATATCGCGTGCGAGGACACCTCGCATCAGGCCATCATCTATCATCACGACGATGGCGAGCGCCGCTTCGAGGTGGTGGACGAGGAGTGCGTCGGCTGCAACCTGTGCATGCACGCCTGTCCGGTTCCGGGCTGCATCACGATGGAACGGGTCGACGATGGCTCGTTCCGGGATTGGACGACACATCCCAACAACCCGATGCGCAAGCAGGCGGCGGAGTAGAAGAGCAGGCGGACGGGCGGCGGCATCGTCCGTCGCCCGCGGGTATCTGACACGCGGGTATCTGACAAGGGAGGCACGGGAAAGGGCGATGAGCGAGGCGGACAAGGCGGACAATCTGCGCATCAACGGCGAGAGGCTGTGGCAGAGCCTCATGGACATGCACAAGATCGGAGCCACCGAAAAGGGCGGCAACTGCCGCCTGGCGCTGACCGATCTCGACCGCGAAGGGCGCGATCTCTTCGTGCGCTGGTGCAAGGAAGCCGGCTGCACCATCACTGTCGACAAGATGGGCAACATCTTTGCCCGCCGGCCCGGCCGGGACGATTCCCTGCCGCCGGTGATGATGGGCAGCCATCTCGATACGCAACCGACCGGGGGCAAGTTCGACGGCGTCTACGGCGTTCTTGCCGGGCTCGAGGTCGTGCGCACCCTCAACGACATGAACTACGAAACCAACGCTCCGATCGAGGTTGCCGTGTGGACCAACGAGGAAGGCTCGCGCTTTGCCCCGGCGATGGTCGCCTCGGGCGTGTTCGCCGGCGTCTTCGACCTCGACTACGGCCTCAGCCGCAAGGATGTCGACGGTCGCACCATGGGCGAGGAATTGCAGCGTATCGGCTATGCCGGCGAGGCCGAGGTCGGCGGACGGCCGATCCGGGCCTTCTTCGAGGCCCATATCGAACAGGGACCGATCCTGGAGGCTGAGGAAAAGGTGATCGGCGTCGTCACCCACGCCCAGGGGCAGCGCTGGTACGAGATCACCCTGACCGGTCAGGAGGCCCACGCCGGACCGACCCCGATGGCGCGCCGTCGCGATGCCCTGGTCGGGGCCGCCCGGGTGATCGAAGCGGTCAACCGCATCGGCCTTGAAAACCAGCCGCTGGCCTGTGCCACCGTGGGCATGGTTCAGGTCCACCCCAATTCCCGCAACGTGATCCCGGGACGGGTGTTCCTGACCGTCGATTTCCGCCATCCCGAGGACGAGGTGCTGTCGCGCATGGACGCGGCGCTGCGCGCCGAGGTCGAGGAAATCAGCGCCAGGGGCGGCCTCGAATTGCAGTTCGAGCAGATCTGGTACTCGCCGCCGATCGCCTTCGATGCCGCGTGCGTCGCCGCCGTGCGCCGCGCCGCCGAAGCCAACGGCTATCCCCACCGCGATATCGTCAGCGGTGCCGGACACGACGCTTGCTACATCTCGCGCGTGGCTCCCACCGGCATGGTGTTCGTACCGTGCGAGAACGGGATCAGCCACAACGAGATCGAGAACGCCAAGCCGGAGGATCTGGCCGCCGGCTGTCAGGTTCTTTTGCAGGCGGTGTTGGAGCGTGCCGACGCCGATTAGCGGCAGATTGGCGACGATCGCGGGAGTCGCGCCTGCGGATCTGGTGACTCCTGTACAAGCGGAAAAAAGCGTATAAAAGGGCATACAAAAAACAGGACAATAACGCGAACGATCCGCACCGGACAGGGAGAGCGCATGGCAGGAAGCGCAACGAGCAGTGCAGTCGTGGAAAAACCGGCCGCCGGCACCACGCCGGCGATGGGCGAGCCGGTCATCAGCATCCGCAAGCTGTCGCTGGTTTTCCAGACCGCGGACCAGCCAGTGCACGCCTTGGCCGACGTTGATCTCGAAATCGCGCGCGGTGATTTCGTCTCATTGATCGGGCCGTCGGGCTGCGGCAAGACGACGCTGTTGCGGGTGATCGCCGATCTGGAGCGCCCGACCGGCGGCGAAATCGTCGTCAACGGCACCACGCCAGAGGCCAACCGCCGCGCCCGCGGCTATGGCTACGTGTTCCAAGCGCCGGCGCTCTATCCCTGGCGCAATGTCGAGCGCAATCTGCAACTGCCGCTGGAAATCATCGGCCTGCCGGCCAAGGAACGGGCCGAGCGCGCGCGGCGCTATCTGGCCATGGTCGGGCTCGAGGGATTCGGCAAGAAATTTCCCTGGCAGTTGTCCGGCGGCATGCAGCAGCGCGTCTCGATCGCCCGGGCACTCAGCTTCGATCCCAAGCTGCTGCTGATGGACGAGCCGTTCGGGGCGCTGGATGAAATCACCCGCGACAAGCTCAACGTCGAGTTGCTGCGCCTGTGGGCGCAGACCGGCAAGACGGTGGTGTTCGTCACCCACTCGATTCCCGAAGCCGTATTCCTGTCGACCCGCGTCGTCGTGATGTCGCCGCGCCCGGGACGTATTCTCAAGGAGATCGACTGCTCGCGTCTGCCGCGCGAACGCACGCTGGACGTGCGCGAGACGCCGGAATTCCTGGAGCTTGCGCACGAGGTGCGCGAGGGCCTGCGGGCCGGACACAGCTACGACGATTGAGGGCGGCCGGGGCCCGGGATGGTGGACATGGGGAGGCAGGGCTGAGGATGGCGGAGACGGTCGTTGATGCCCCGACGAGGCCCCGCGACAACCTGTGGCAGCGTGCCTGTCAGGGCCATCTGGTGCCGGTCACCGTCGTCGTGCTGGCCATCATCGTGGTCTGGTACGCCGCTGCCATCTATCTCAACGCACCGCAGGTGATCGACCGGTTCGCGCGCGCCAAGCAGGACTGGAGCGCGAGCGAACTGGTGGGCGCGACCTGGTCGATGGACCGCCCGGTCCTGCCGGCCCCGCATCAGGTGGTGGCGGAGCTGAAGAAGAGCATCTTCGACATCCGCATCACCTCGCGCCGCAGCCTCGTCTATCACGCCTGGGTCACCATGTCGGCCACCGTCGTCGGTTTCGTCATGGGGGCCGTGCTCGGCGTTCTCTTGGCCGTCGGCATCGTTCACCTGCGCACCTTCGATCGCAGCCTGCTGCCGTGGATCATCGCCTCGCAGACCGTTCCCATTCTGGCCATCGCGCCGATGATCGTGGTCGTGCTCGGCAATCTGGGGCTGACCGGCCTGCTGCCCAAGGCGATCATCTCGATGTATCTGTGCTTCTTTCCGGTGACCATCGGCATGGTCAAGGGCCTGCGCTCGCCGGAGGCGTTGCAGCTCGACCTCATGCGGACCTATTCGGCCAGCCCGGCGCAGATCTTCTGGAAGCTGCGCTGGCCGGCCGCGTTGCCGTTTCTGTTCGCCAGCCTCAAGGTCGCGATCGCCATCAGCCTCGTCGGTGCCATCGTCGGCGAGTTGCCGACCGGGGCGGTGGCCGGTATCGGCGCGCGTCTGCTCACCGGCAGCTATTACGGCCAGACGGTGCAGATATGGGCGGCCCTGGTCATGGCCTCGGTGCTCGGTGTCAGCCTGGTCGCGGCCGTCGGCCTGATCGAGCGGCTGGTGCTGCGGGCGATGGGGGGGCGGCCATGAGCCGGCCCGACGTGATGCGGATCTGGGACGGCGTCGCCGCGGCGACGATGGCGG
>RFLL01000276.1 GCA_003693905.1 Alphaproteobacteria bacterium | reverse complement strand
CCGGTGCCAAGTACGAGATGGGACTGGAGGCGATCGAGCGCATCGAGGTCATCGCGGCCGAGCTAGCGGCCCGGGTCTTTGCTGCGTGCTATGCTGAAGTGCGCGTCGCCTCGGGAGCGATGGCCAATCTCTATGCGTTCATGGCCACCTGCCGGCCGGGCGATCCGATCATCGTACCGCCGGCCGAGGTGGGCGGGCACGTCACCCATCATGCCGCCGGCGCGGCGGGGCTCTACGGCCTGAAGATCCATGCCGCTCCGGTCGCCGCCGATGGCTATACGATCGATGTTGCGGCGTTGCGGGCACAGGCTGCACGGGTGCGCCCCCGGCTGATCACGGTCGGCGGCAGTCTCAATCTCTTTCCCCACCCGGTGCGCGAAATCCGTGCCGTGGCCGAGGCGACGGGGGCCCGCGTCCTGTTCGATGCCGCCCATCTGTGCGGGGTCATTGCCGGTCGCGCTTGGCCCAATCCGCTGGATGAAGGGGCCCATCTGATGACCATGAGCACCTACAAGAGCCTGGGCGGCCCGCCGTCGGGGCTGGTGCTGACCAACGAGGCCGATCTGGCCGAAGCGCTGGACAGGATCGCATTTCCCGGTCTGACGGCCAATTTCGATGCCGGCAAGACGGCGGCGCTGGCGCTCAGCCTGCTTGACTGGGTGGCGCACGGCAAGGCCTGTGCCGCGGCGATGGTGGCCACGGCCCGGGCCCTGGCCGAAGCTCTGGCGGACGAAGGGTTGCCGGTCTTTGCGGCCGCGCGCGGGTTTACCCGTTCGCATCAGTTTGCGCTCGAAGCCGCCCCGTTCGGCGGCGGGCAGGCAGCGGCCCGGCGGTTGCGGCAGGCCAACATCCTGGCCTGCGGCATCGGTCTGCCGACCGCACCCGTCGACGGCGATCTCAACGGGTTGCGGCTGGGTACGCCGGAAATCGTGCGCTGGGGCATGGGGCCCGACGACATGCCGGCCTTGGCGCGGCTGATCGCCCGGGCGCTGACCGGCAACGAGGCACCAGACGTCGTGGCTCCGGATGTCAGCGCCTTCCGACGCCGGTTTCAGAACCTGCACTACATTCGTTGACCGACCTGGATTCGTTAACCGACCCGGGTTCACGCAAGCGTGATCGCGAGCCCTGCGCAACCTGGCCCGTGCATGCCTTGGCACGGCGTCCGCAAACGGGCAGGATTGTCATGACTGGCACCCGGTCGCGCCCGAATATGGGGGAAAGGCGCACCGGTGGTGGGCGAACAATCGCCCGGTATCGGGACTAGGAATATCGACAATCACCAATAATCGACCACCGACAGGGAGTTTATGGAATGACCATCCGATTGAAACGAAACGCTGCCGTGGTGGCGGGGGCCTGCGCGCTGGCGTTGGTGCTGGCCGGGCCGGCGGCGGCCAAGACGTTCCGCTACGCCTTCCAGGGCGATGCTCAGTCGCTCGATCCGCACGGACTGAACGAGACCTTCACGCTGGGTTTTCTGGGCAACGTCTATGAGGGCCTGACCGCCTATGATGGTGACATGAAGCTGATCCCCGCCCTGGCGACGTCGTGGGAGGTCACTTCGCCGACGGTATGGCGTTTCAACCTGCGCAAAGGCGTGAAGTTCCATGACGGCGGGGATTTCACGGCCGACGACGTGGTCTTCACGTGGAAGCGTATCCTGACCGAAGGATCGGACCAGAAGGTGCGCGGCGGCCTGATGAAGGACGTGCGCAAGATCGACGACTACACCGTCGAGATCGAGACCCCGGGGCCGGTTCCGACGCTGGCACGCGAGCTGACCAACATCTACATCATGGACAAGGAGTGGGCCGAGGCCCACAACGCGGTCGAGGCCGCCAATCCCAAGGATGCCGGACGTGAGAGCGCCTATGCCACCAGTCATGCCAACGGCACCGGTCCTTTCATCGTCGCCGAGCGTCAACCCGACGTGAAGACCGTCTTCAAACGTTTCGACGGCTACTGGGGACAGCCGAAGACCAACGTGACCGAGGTCATCTTCACCCCGATCTCTCAGGATGCGACGCGGGTGGCCGCCCTGCTGTCGGGGAACCTGGATCTTGCCTATCCGGTACCGGTTCAGGACTGGGACCGCCTCAACGCCGCACCCGGTGTGCGGGCGCTGACCGGGCCCGAGGCGCGCACCATCTTCCTCGGCATGGATCAGTTCCGCGACGAGCTGCTCTATTCCAACGTCAAGGGCAAGAATCCGCTGAAAGACAAGCGGGTGCGTCAGGCCTTCGCCGCCGCGATCGATCTCGAAGCCATCAAGACCAAGATCATGCGCGGCGCTTCAACCCCGACCGGGCTGATGATCGCGCCGCAGATCAACGGCTTCAATCCGGCCCTCAATACGCCGTACAAGTACGATCCGGCCCGCGCCAAGGCCCTGCTGGCCGAAGCCGGCTATTCGAACGGGTTCGAGATCACCCTCGACTGCCCCAACAACCGCTACGTCAACGACGAAAAGATCTGTCAGGCGGTGGCGGCGATGCTGGCCAAGGTCGGAGTCAACGTCAACGTCTTCGCCCAGGCCAAGTCGAAGTACTTCGCCAAGGTGTCGACCCAGAACGGCAACGACACCAGCTTCTATTTGCTGGGCTGGACGCCGGGCAGCATGGACGTGCACAACGTGCTCAACAATCTGATCGTGTGCATGGACAACGAGAAGAAGAAGGGGCAGTTCAACTACGGCCACTACTGCAACCCGAAGATCGACGCGCTGACCGACAAGATCGGGGCCGAGACCGACCCGCAGAAGCGCCAGGCGATGGTCGACGAGGCATTCAGAATCCTGAAGGCCGATGTCGGTTATCTGCCGCTGCATCAGCAGCCGCTGTCGTGGGGCGTGCGTGAAGGGGTCGTCGTTGCGCAGCGCGCCGACAACGTGCTCGACATCCGCAACGTGGTGATGCCGTAACGGGCATGACGCGCACATG
>RFLL01000004.1 GCA_003693905.1 Alphaproteobacteria bacterium | reverse complement strand
GACCGGGACCGAGCCGCTCAGCGTCTTGTGGGTGTAGGCGTTGGCGGCGAACGGTTCGATTCCCGGCGAGGTGCCGCCGCAGATAATCGAGATCGAGGCGGTCGGCGCGATCGCCAGCTTGTTGGAAAAGCGCTCTTCGATGCCGAATTCGGCCGCATCGGGGCAGGGGCCGCGCTCGCGCGCCAGGGTCCGCGAGGCGGCGTCGGCCTGTTCGCGGATGTGCTTGAAAATGCGCCGGTTCCACACCTTGGCCATGACCCCTTCGAGGGGGATGCCGCGGGCCTGCAGGAACGAATGGAAGCCCATGACACCGAGGCCGACCGAGCGTTCGCGCAGCGCCGAATAACGCGCCCGGGCCATGGTGTCCGGTGCCCGGGCGATGAAATCGTCGAGCACGTTGTCAAGGAACCGCATCACGTCCTCGATGAAGCCCGGCTCGTCGCACCACTCGTCGTAGGTGTCCAGGTTGAGCGACGACAGGCAGCAGACCGCCGTGCGCTCTCGTCCCAGGTGGTCGCGCCCGGTGGGCAGCGTGATCTCGCTGCACAGGTTGGACATCTTCACCGTCAGGCCGGCCAGCTTCTGATGTTCGGGCAGGGCGCGGTTGACGTGGTCGCCGAACAGGATGTAGGGCTCGCCGGTTTCGATCCGTGCGGTCAGGATGCGGATCCACAGGGCGCGCGCCTTGATCGTGCGCACCACGGCTCCGTCCCTGGGACTGACCAGCGGCCAGTCGCCGTCGCTTTCCACTGCGCGCATGAAGGCGTCGCAGACCACCACCCCGTGGTGCAGATTGAGCGCCTTGCGGTTGGGATCGCCGCCGGTGGGGCGGCGGATTTCGATGAATTCCTCGATTTCCGGGTGCGACACCGGCATGTAGCAGGCCGCCGAGCCGCGCCGCAGCGAACCCTGGCTTATGGCCAGGGTGAGCGAATCCATGACCCGGATGAACGGGATCACGCCCGAGGTCTTGCCGTTGCTGCCCACCCGCTCGCCGATCGAGCGCAGGTTGCCCCAGTAGCTGCCGATGCCGCCGCCGCGCGCCGCCAGCCAGACGTTTTCGTTCCACAGATCGACGATGCCTTCGAGCGAATCGGAGGCCTCGTTGAGAAAGCACGAAATCGGCAGGCCGCGGGTGGTGCCGCCGTTCGACAGGATCGGCGTGGCGGGCATGAACCACAGGCGCGAGATGGCATCATAGAGGCGCTGCGCGTGGGCGGTGTCGTCGGCAAAATGGGCGGCGACGCGGGCGAACAGATCCTGGAAGCTTTCCCCCGGAAGCAGATAGCGATCGTTCAGGGTCGCCTTGCCGAAATCGCTGAGCAGGGCATCGCGCGATCGCTCGATGTGGACGGTGATCCCGCGCTCGTTCTGGAACACGTCGCGGATCTGACCGTTGCCCAGAATCTCAGGGCCCGCGATTGAGTGGCCATCTCCCGATGCGGGAACACCCCGCGCCCCTGCCACAATGGGTGAGCAGCCGTCCGGGCGATCTCTTTCGGCGCCGGCTCCAGTTTCCGTGGTCGGTTCAGTGGTCGAAATGCCGCCATTATCCACAGGTGACCATTCCCCTTCCTTGTCCCGGATTCCCGCACTATCCGGCGTAACGTCCATGCCTGCCCCCTTTGTTATCCACAGGTGTGGACCGAATTTTCTGAGGAAATCCCCAATATATTGAGGTGAAGATCTTCAACCATACCAGATCTGGCTTTTCTGTCGATGGGAACATATCAAGAACATTTACCATAGCAGAGGCTGCGCCAAGGAACAATCGAAGGCCGGCCGGCGGCGGCCGATCTGCATGGCCGAAGTGCATGGATTGAATCGCTCGGAACCACCGCCCAAATAAAAAACAACACGATTCCACGTCCGTGGAATCGGCCTTCGAGACGCAAAATTCGAGACGCGAAAAAAGCCGGACCAGACCCCGAATCCGAGGGGACCGGTCGAGTCTTGCCACTACAGGAGGGGTGCAGAGCGATGTCCTATCATTTCAGCAAGAAGTTGGACGGTAATTTCGAAGAAATCGTCGCCCGGGTAACGGAGGCTCTGAAACAGCAGGGCTTCGGCATTCTGACCGAGATCGACGTTCAGCAGACGTTGAAGAAGAAGCTGGATGTGGACTTCCGCAAGTACCGCATCCTGGGCGCCTGCAATCCGCCGCTTGCTTATCAGGCGCTTCAGATAGAGGACAAGATCGGCACGATGCTGCCGTGCAATGTCGTCGTACAGGAAAGCGACGACGGGAAGGTCGAGGTTTCCGCCGTCGATCCGGTCGCGTCCATGCAGGCCATCGCCAACCCGAACCTTTTGCAGGTGGCCGAAACGGTCCAGCAGAAGCTGAAGAGCGTGATCGAAGCGTTATAAGAAAGGGCGCGGGTGCCCACGCCGATCCGGTAAGGAGGCGTTTTCCAAGGCGCGTGCGGCCGGTGATCGATCGTACTGTGGTCGGCGCAGCTTCGAACATGCGATGTTCCCGGCCGGGGCTCGGCTCGATCCAGCCATGGCAAAACGGCTTTGTCACCCGGGCCGGGCCCGGTCCCGCCCGGTTCTGTCCAGCCAGGAGTCCATGCCCAGTTCCCGATACAGAGCCCTGGCCGTGGCCAAAACCGACTCGCCCGTTCCGGCCAGCCCGGTGGCAGACAGGAGTTCGCCGCGCCGGCGCACGACGTGCGCAAGCAATGGCCGCATGCCCAGACGGCGGGCTAGTCTCTCCGCCTGTTCCAGTGTCGCGAGCGCAGGCCGGAGATCGGACTCGCCTGCTCTGTTGGCCAGGGACGCCCCTTTGAAGTATTGCGCCCATGCGACGTGCGCCTTTTCACCGGATTTTCGGCACTCGACCAGCATTTCTTCTGCCGCCGCGAGCGAATCCTCCGCGTGACCGGACAACAGCTTGACCTCGCATATCCAGCGCAGACAAAGGGTTCGCATCGGCGCCAGGCGCATGTCATCAGCTTCATGAAGCGCGCGCTGCGCCAGTGTCAGCGCTCTGCCCATTTGACCGTCGAGGGCGAAAGCATAGCCGAGCGCCGCCGCAACGCGCGGCAGAAGAATGTGCACCTCCGCCTCCTCGCACACGCACAAGGCCGTTTCCAGCAGGTCGATCGTCTCGTTGACATGCCCCTTCATGAGCAGAACACCGCCCAGTCCCAGATTGGCCTGAACATTGTCGAAGGGACGGCCGATCGACGCGGCGATCTCCTTTGCCTCGCGCGCCGGCAGCAGCGCCTCTTCAAACTGTCCGAGTTCCGCCTGACACCAGGCCATCCATCCCCGCGAGACGACGGAGGGCAGGGCAAACATGCCGAAGCGCTGACCCGATCGCTGTTCGACCAGAACCTCCCTGTTCTGGCCGAGATAACGAACCGCTGCCGGAAAATCGCCGACGGAATAGGCGGCCAGACCGAGAATGAAACGGGCGACGACGCAAAGCCCGAAATCGTTCAGGTCCGCGGCGGTGCGCAGAGCCAGCTCCCCGACCTCGATGGAGCTTTCCCAGTTCCCCATCAGCCAGTGATAATGCGCCATATAGGAACAGGATTGCGCCAGTCGCCTTTTGTCGTGACAACGCCGCCCCAACGACTCGGCGTGTTGCAGGTGGGGTAGAATCTCGCGGTGCCGGCCGAGAGGCATGAGGGCATTGCGCAGATCGAGCCGGATATCCAGCGCGATCCGCGTCGCCTCGTCGCCCGGAGGCAGCCGCTCGACGAGCTCGAGCCCCCTTTCGAGAGCCTCGACCGCCTGACGGCACGCCGATCGCCACAGCGCCTGACGGCCGGACTCCCGGAAACAGGTCACGGCCAGTTGCCAGTTCTCCGCGCGCGCGGCATGGAAGGCGAGCATTTCGGTACACTCGTCCAGACGGTGGGCATGGAGCCTTTCAATCGTCTGCACGATGCGACCATGAAGGGCCTTGTGCTCCCGGTGGAGAAGGCTGTTGTAGGCGACGTCGTGCACCAGCGCGTGGTTGAAGACCAGAACGCTTTCGCCGTTCTCGATTTCGACGTGCAGGAACTCGGCGCTCTCAAGAGTCTGTATCTGTGCGGCGAGATCTTCCTCGCGCAGATCGACAAGATTGGCCAGCACCGCCCGGTCCACCTTGTAGCCTATAGCCGCGGCCGATTGCAGCAGCCGCTTGTCCATGGCTGACAGGCGGTCGATTCGCATGGCGATGACATCCTGAACGGTTGGCGGCACCGGAATTTCGCGCAACCGTTCGGTCATCCGGTAGTACCCTTGCGTTCCTTCGAGAGCACCGCTTGCAACCATGTCCCGGACAAGCTCTTCGAGGAAGAACGGATTTCCGTTGGTGCGGTGAAGCAGCTCCCGTCGCAGGCCGACAAGCTGCGCGTTCGTTCCGACCAGCCGATCAAGAAAAGCCGCGGCTTCATCGGGGCGCAGGCTGTGAAGAGGGGTTCGAATGTAATTCGGATTCTCATCCCATCCGTGCCGGTATCCGGACCGGTGCGCGATCAGAAGCAGCAGTCGCAGGTTTGTCAGCGAGCTTGCGACCAGAGAAAGAATCTCGAGGCTGTCAGCATCGATCCATTGCAGATCGTCGATCCAGATGAGAACGGGTTGCTCCTGACTTTGGGCCAGCAGCACGTCGAGCACCGCCTGTCTGATCCGCCGCCGTTTCTGTTCGGGTGGCAGATCGGACCAGAGACCTTCGGGATCGAGCCCGAAAATCGACATCAGCGCAGGAAGGTGCTTCGCGCAGTCAACGCCGAGCGATGCCAGCCTGCGGGCCACCCGGTCGCTCAACGGCTCGGCTTCCTGTGATTGGGCAACGGCAAAGCAGCCGGCCAGAACGTCGCCCACGGCGCCGAACGGGGGCGGAGTCAGATGCGACATCCCCGATGAATGCAGAACGAGCCAGTCGCCTCTGGTGCGCGTGGTGATGAAATGAGTGACCAGGCGGGTCTTTCCGATACCCGGCTCTCCGACCACCGCGATGACCCGGCCGCGGCCGGCCGCGGCATCCCGGAGTGCGTGGTCGAACACGGCGAGTTCGCTTTCGCGTTCGACGAAAGGCACCGTCGGGGCATTGCGTGCGGCGGCATTTATGGCGTAGTCGATCGATTCGAGTTCGTAGATGCACAGCGGTTCGGCAAGTCCGCGTACCGCGGTTGATCCCAGGGGGCGAAGGGTGACGTGACGCCGCACGAGCCCGGCCGTCGGTTCGGCGATGAGTATTTTCCCCGGCCGCGCCATCTGCTCCATTCGGGCGGCCAGGTGTGCCGTGCGTCCGAAGGCGGTGTATTGCTGATCGAAACCCTGTCCCCGGGTGCCGACGACGACTTCGCCCGAACAGATGCCGGTTCGAATGGCGATACCCGTCTGCGCGGAGCGTGCGTGGGCGCGGATGCCGTCTTGCATCGCTTTTGCCGCCAGGCAGGCGCGCAACGCATGGTCTTCAAGAGCATGAGGAGCTCCGAACAGAGCCATGATGCCGTCGCCCATGGACTGGGTTACGATGCCGCCATGGTCGCGCACCGCGCATGACATTGCATCCAGAACGCCTTCCAGAAGGTGCTTTGCGTCTTCGGGGTCGCTGTCGATCAGCGTGAGGGAATTGCACAGGTCGGCAAACAGGATGCTGACGTGCTTGCGTTCCGTCGTCAGACTTCGCTCCCGGGTCGGGGTGCCGGCAGATGCATCGTGCCCGTGCGGGGCGGGGGACATGCCGGCGCCGCAACGGGGACAGTACGATGCATCCGCGACGATCGGTGCATGGCAGGACGGGCACGCACGGTCGAGCCGAGCCCCGCAGTGCACGCAATAGCGATGCGAAACGTCGTTATGCGTTTCACAAGCGGGACATTTCATGATTTTGCTCGGCAGGAGCGATCGACCCGTTCAGTTGACCAGATTTCCACCGCACCGTACAGTGACATATGCTGGTATATGCAGCGACAGGTGCGTCGTGACCCGCACGTGATGCATTCAAACCATCGGTCACGAAACCCGAGGAGTCGTCCGATGTTCAAATATCTCGCCCGTGGCGGACTCGCCGCGGCGGTCATATTCATATCACTTACCGCCACCGCCAGTTGGGCTCAGGAAGGCAAGGATGCCATATTGAAGGCCCGCGCCGATTTTCTGACCGGTTATCGAGCCGGGAACGTCGAGAAGATCATGGACCAGTTTCACGAGAATGCGACCTTCGCTGGCACGTTGGGTCCGTTCTGGCTGGTCGGGAAGAAAGCGATCGGCAACCTCTGGCGCAACTATTTTGCGGCGTGGCCGGACCGCGACCTCAGCTTTCGCGGTCAGAAAGGATTCGACAGCAAGCCCGAACTGACCTTTTTCAATGATGGAACCATGTCGATCGAAGTCGGCTACATTCTGATGTACATGGGCTCGGGAAAGGCCCCGCCCGTCGTTACCAACATCCGCTATTCGATAACCCGCACGAAAACGGCCGATGGGTGGTTGATCGCCAACATGAATGTAAGCCGGATACCGGGTCAGTAGACGGCAGCGTTCCCGGATGTCGAGAGAATTAAGG
>RFLL01000275.1 GCA_003693905.1 Alphaproteobacteria bacterium | reverse complement strand
CTCGCCCGCTGCGATCGGCGCCGCCTGCGCCCGGCGCGGCTCATGCTCGAGGTCTACGAGCGCCTCCTCGACCGTCTGGAAGCGCGCGGCTGGGACCGCCCCGAGGTTCCGGTCCGCCTGAACCGGGTGGAGAAATTGTGGATCGTCCTGCGTTACGGCGTGCTGTAGGCTGCCGCGCCCTGCCCCAGTGCCAGTGAAGCGACCTGCCTGTGACCGCCCAACCTTCGCATTCGCCGCCGTCTGCGCCTCGTGTTCATATCGTGGGGGCCGGCATTTCCGGTCTCGCCTGTGCGGTGCATCTGGCACGCCGCGGCGTCGCGGTGTACCTGTACGAGGCGGCGGCGCAGGCGGGCGGGCGCTGCCGTTCCTACCACGACGCCAGGCTCGACTGCGTCATCGACAACGGCAATCACATGCTGCTGGCGGCCAACCGGGCGGCGCTCGCCTATGTCGCGGAGATCGGCGCCGCCGCGACCCTGACCGGGTCGCCGCGGGCGTGTTTCGGCTTCGTCGACCTGCGCAGCGGGCTGCGGTGGTCGATCG
The DNA here is from genome assembly GCA_003693905.1 of Alphaproteobacteria bacterium. Classification (GTDB taxonomy): domain Bacteria; phylum Pseudomonadota; class Alphaproteobacteria; order Kiloniellales; family J153; genus J153. The sequence goes on along the minus strand of RFLL01000275.1, from coordinate 3,953 downwards.
CCCCCAACGCCGGGCCGGTTCCGTGGTGGATTCTGGCCCCGCGACGGCGCATTCCCGGAACCCGGGTGCGCTCGTACCTGGCGGCCCTGCGCCTGGCCCGCGCCGATGCGCAGGCCACGGTCGCCGACTGTCTGGCGCGCGACGATCCCGCCTGGGAACGGTTCTGGGAACCGCTGACGGTGGCCGTCCTCAACACCGCGCCCGAGGAGGCCTCGGCACGGTTGCTGTGGCGGGTGGTGCGCGAGACCTTTCTGCGCGGCGCCGGCGCCTGTCGGCCGCTGATCGCGCGCGACGGACTGGGGGCCACGTTCGTCGATCCGGCGCTGGCGCTGTTGCGCCGTCATGGGGCGAGGATCGTCTTCAACCGGCGATTGCGCGCGCTCGCCTTTGCCGAGGGGCGGGTGGTGGGGCTCGATTTCGGTTCCGAGCAGGTGCCGGTCGGGGGAACGGACCGGGTCGTGCTGGCAGTGCCACCGAACGTCGCCACCACCCTGGTTCCGGGCCTGGAGGCGCCGCGCGACGCCCGCACCATCGTCAACGGGCACGTACGCCTGCCCGCTCCGCCGCCGCCGTCGGCGGGGATGCGCCCGGACTTTCCGGTTCTCGGTCTCATCGGGGGTACGGCACAGTGGCTGTTTCTGCGCGGCGCGGTGGCCAGCCTGACGGTCAGTGCCGCCGATGCCGTGGCCGATCTGCCCAATGACGAGATCGCCGCGCGACTGTGGCACGATACGGCGGCCGCCCTCGAACTGCCGCCGACGCCGTGTCCGCCGATGCGGATCATCAAGGAGCGCCGCGCCACCTTTGCCCAGACCCCGGCCGCGCTGGCCCGGCGCGTGGCGGCCCGCACCGCCTGGGACAACCTGTTTCTGGCCGGCGACTGGACCGATACCGGATACCCGGCAACCATCGAAAGCGCGGTACGCTCCGGGCGCACGGCCGCCGCACTTGTCACGAAAAGATCACCGATTGCCAACGAATTGTGATCCGTCATGGGCTTGGCGCCGGCAGCGCGGCGTTGCGCCGGACCGATACCTCCAGTATGAAGGAACGCATGTGATTCGCTTTTGCGGGGATTCGGCGCAGCGCCGGCTTGCCCCTGCGTCCAGCCCGTCATGTCTTTCACCGCCGGGCGGCGAGGATGCGGGCAGCGAGGATGCAAGGGGCGGAACAAACCGGATCATGCTTGATTCGCGCGGCGGGGGCCGGTCGGTGCGCAGTGCCACGCCGAGAGCCCGAATGGCATCCTGAGATATGGGCCACGATGAGTTTCCGCGATCAAGAAAAGTTTTCCGACCGCAAGCCCGAAGGCGAGCAGCGACACCCGTCCGCGTCGCCGGACGCGCGCGCCGTCGCTGCCTTGAACGCCGCCGGCCTGGCGGCTCGCGCGGGCGTCGAGGACGATCTCGACCGCCTGGTCGACGAGACGCGCCGGGCCCTGCGCGCGCTGCAACGCGAAGACGGACACTGGGTGTTCGAGTTCGAGGCCGACGCCACCATCCCGGCCGAGTACGTCCTGCTGCGCCATTTCCTGGGCGATATCGACGACGCGCTGGAACAGCGTATCGCCCGCTATCTGCGGACGATCCAGAGCGAGGACGGCGGCTGGCCGCTGTTCTACAAGGGCGAGCCCGACCTGAGCGCCACCGTCAAGGCCTACTTCGCGCTGAAGCTCGTCGGCGACGATCCCCAAGCGCCGCACATGCGCCGCGCCCGCGAAATCGTGCTTGCCCGCGGCGGCGGCGCCCAGTGCAACGTCTTCACCCGCATCGCGCTGGCCCTCTACGGCCAGGTGCCGTGGCGTGCCGTACCCGAGATGCCGGTCGAGATCATGCTGCTGCCGCGGTGGTTCCCGTTCCACCTGTCGAAGGTATCGTACTGGTCGCGCACGGTGATCGTACCGCTGCTGATTCTGATGGCGCTCAAGCCGCGGGCGCGCAATCCGCGCGGCGTGCGCATCGACGAGCTGTTCCTGCGCTCCCCCGATGCGGAGCGCTACCCGATGAACGCCACCGGCGATGCCATCGGCGCCTTCTTCGTCGGCCTTGATGCGCTGCTGCGGGCGGCCGAGCGGCGCTTTCCCAGAGGCGCGCGCCGGCGCGCGATCGACAAGGCGGTCGAATTCATCCTGCCGCGGTTGAACGGCGAGGATGGACTGGGCGGTATTTTTCCGGCCATGGCCAACGCGGTAATGGCCTTCGACGCCCTCGGCTGGTCGCGGGACGATCCGGCTTTCGTCATGGCGCGGCGCGCCATCGACAAGCTGCTCATCGACCGCGCCCCGGACGTGACCTACTGCCAGCCGTGTCTGTCGCCGGTGTGGGACACCTGCCTGGCCATGCACGCCATGCTGGAAGCTGGCGAGGATCCGGACGGTCCCGCCCTGCGCAAGGCCACCGACTGGCTGCTGGAACGCGAAATTCACGAAACCGCCGGCGACTGGATATGGCGTCGTCCGGGTCTGCGACCTGGTGGCTGGGCCTTTCAGTACCGCAACGATTATTACCCCGATGTCGACGACACGGCGGTCGTGGTCATGGCGCTCGACCGGATCGGTGATCCGCGCTGCCGCCCGGCGATCGAGCGCGCCACCGACTGGGTGCTGGGCATGCAAAGCTCGAACGGCGGCTGGGGGGCCTTCGACGCCGAGAACGAGTACTACTACCTCAATCACATTCCGTTCGCCGACCACGGCGCCCTGCTCGACCAGCCCACGGTCGACGTCAGTGCGCGCTGTCTGTCGATGTTGGCCCAGCTCGGTTATCGCCGCGACCATCCGGCGGTGCGTCGGGGGCTGGAATTTCTGCGCCGCGAACAGGAACCGGACGGCTCGTGGTACGGCCGCTGGGGCGTCAACTACGTCTATGGCACATGGTCGGCGCTGTGCGCCTTCAATGCCTGCGGCGAGGACATGACGGCGCCGCACATCCGCAAGGCGGTGGCGTGGCTGAAGGCGCGCCAGCGTCCCGACGGCGGCTGGGGGGAAGACTGCGCCACCTACTGGCCGGAACACCGCACCCTCGCGCGCGCTTCGACCGCTTCGCAGACGGCATGGGCACTGCTCGGCCTGATGGCGGTGGGCGAGGTCGACAGCGAGGCGGTACGCCGCGGCGTACGCTATCTCGAACGCAGCCCGCGCGAGGGCGCCAAGTGGCATGAGAAGTGGTACACCGGGATCGGTTTCCCGCGCGTCTTCTATCTCAACTATCATGGTTACAGCGCCTATTTCCCGATCTGGGCGCTGGCCCGTTATCGCAATCTGCGCGCTACCGGCCGGCGGTGGGTGCGCACCGGCATGTAGCGCAGCCCGTGAGGCATCTGGCGGTGGTCACCGGTCTGGCCGCCGAGGCCGCGCAGATTCGTGCCGCCGCGCGGCGGCTCGGGGCCTCGCCGCCGCCGATCGCCTGTGCCACCGGTCCCGAACCAGCGGCGGCACTGTGCCGACGTCTGATCGCCGAGGGTGCCGAAGCGATCGTCAGTTTCGGCGTCTGCGGTGGTCTCGACCCCGCCTTGCGCCCTGGCGATCTGGTTCTGGCCGAAGCCGCATGCACTGCACCGGATGGGCCCGGTGCATTTTCACCCGTGCCCCCCGATCCCATGCCTCTCGATCCTGATCTGCGCACGCATCTGGCCACGGCGTTGGCTCGGGCCGGCGTAGCGGTGCACGGCGGTACGGTTGCCGGCTGTACGCGGCCCGTGGCGACGGTGTTCGACAAGCGCACGCTGGCAGCCGCCACCGGGGCGGTCATCGTCGACATGGAAAGCTATGGCGTGGCCCGGGCCGCACAGGCCGTCGGCATGCCGGTCGCGGTGCTGCGTGCCGTGCTCGATCCGGCCCGGCAGAGCGTGCCACGAGCGGCCTTGGCCGCCGCGACCCCGGATGGTCAGATCCATCTCGGTGCCATGATTGCGGCCTTGGCCCGTCGTCCCTGGGAGGTGGCGGCCATGATTCG
>RFLL01000274.1 GCA_003693905.1 Alphaproteobacteria bacterium | reverse complement strand
CACCCGACCTTTTCGCGACCGTCGCTCCGGCGGTAACGGTCTACGGGCGCCAGCGCATGCCGTTTGCACCGAGCGCACCGGCGCTGGTGCGCTCGGCGCTCGGTGACGTGCAGGGTTTTGCGGACAGCCTTGCCGAGGGCGGCGATGCGCCGGCAGCCGGGAATGGGGACGGTCCCGTCGATGACGAAAATGTCGATGGCGAAAATGTCGATGCGGCGGGGGTCGGACTGCCGGGTATCCGCATTCTGAGCGAACCGGAAACGCCCTCGTCGGCGCGCTCCCGGGCCCGGACCTTCACGATTCATGCCGAAGCGCGCACCGACGACGGCGCCGTGTTCGTTCGCGAGGCGGTGGTTGAAATCGAGACCGGCGAAGAGATGCCGTTTGCGATCCGTGCATGGACCCGCGGGACACGGACCCTGTTCGCGCTGAAGCCGCCGGACGAAGGGACGGGTGGCGATGTTCAGTGATGCGAACCTTACTTCCGGGCGGCGGTGCGGAATGCCAGTTCGCGGCGGCTGGCATCGGCGACGAAGCGGGCGAGGATATCCGAAACCGCTTCGTTGAACGCATAGACCGACGATTCCACACTGTCGTCGCGCACCGCCCGTTCGGCCGCGTAGGTCCCGACCACGACCAGACGATTGCTGTGCGCTTCGATCATCGCCAACTCGAGGACGGCGGCGATGCGCGGCGTCTTGCCACCGAGCAAACGTTCGAAGCGTTTGATACGGCCGCTGATCTGATAGTCGGGCCGGATGCGCAACTCCGGCGTGACCACGGCTTCGGCAAAGCCGCTGGCGCGCAGATAATCGACCAGGAACCCTTGCAGCATGCGCGGCGGCGGCTCGGTCCAGTAGTGATAGTCGTGCTGCTGCATTTCATGCGGGCCGCCGCTGGTGCTGTACAGGACCGGGCGCTCGCGCAGCAGGCCGTCGGCCTTCATCGCGTTCACCGAGACGATGCCCGGCACGGGGCTCGGCGATGTGCGCACCGTGGTGGTGTCGATCGCAAGGCGGTAGAAGTGGTCGCGCGGGATCGGCGGTGCGGTGCCGCAGCCGCCGAGCGCGAGGACGAGAACCAGGGCGGCGAATGCCGCTCGCGGCCGCCGCCTCATCGCCCGGCCTCCTGCTCGCCCGGGGCCGGGGTTGCCGCGGCGGGGGAAACCGCCGGGCGCGGCGATCCATCGAGTAACAGCCCCGGATTGCTGCGTATGAGGCGGCTGAATTCGTTCATGTTACGGGCCGTTCCATCCAGGTTGTGTACGATCGACCCGACGGTGCGCGAGACTTCTTCCAGGGTATAGCGCAGATCCTTTAAGGATTGGTCGACGTCGTTCTTGTTGCTTTCGACCAGGGTGTCGAGATTGCTCGCCATGCGGTCGATGCGCTCCAGGGTGACGCCGAGATCGCGGCTGGCCGCGGCCAGGGCTCCGGTCGAGCGCTCCAGATTGGCGACGATCCGGTGCACGGCTGCCACGTTGTCGCGTGTCAGCATCTCCTGCAGAGGGGCCAGGGTGGCGTTGAGCTGCTCGGCGAACAGGGCCAGTTCGCCGGTGATGCGCGGGGCGTCGCGGCCGACGGTTTTGATCACGACGTTCAGGTTGTCGAGAAGTGGCCTGATGTTGCGTTCGTTCAGATCCCTGATCTGTGCCGCCGTCGTGGCGATGGCGGCGAACAGATCGCTCGGGGCGGCACTGGCGATGACGCCGCCGGGGGCCACCGCCTGTTCGTCGCGGCCGGCGGAAATGTCGATGGTCTTGGCCGCCAGGAAGCCGGAGCTGCCGATCCGGGCGATGCTGTCGCGCGGGATCTGCCAGCCGCGGATGGTGCTGATATCGACCTGGAAGCGCAGCTGCCCATCTGCGTGCACGGGCTCTATGGCCTCGACCTGGCCGATCGGGTAGCCCTCGAAACGGACCTGGGTGCCGAACTTGATGTCGGCCACGTTGTCGAGCACGATTCGGTAGCGATCGGTCGGCCCCGTGCGCCCGGTCAGTACCGCCACGACCACGGCCGTGGCGATCAGCATGGCACCGACGAAAGCGCCGACCAGAACGTAATTGAGACGCTTGTTGTACATCGCTTTGGCTCCCGTGCCCGGTGCTGCCGGGGTCAACCTTCGCCGGCGAGACGGCGCAGATAGGCGGCGGGATCTATCCGCGGCTCTTCGGCGCGCCGGTTGAGCAGGTTCTGAATACGTTCATTGCCGCTTTGACGGATCTGGTGCGGCGTGCCGACCTCGACGATACGCCCGTGGTCGAGAATCGTGATGCGGTCGGCGATCTTGAAGGCGCTTTCGATTTCGTGCGTGACCACGACGATGGTCATCGCCATCGCATCTCGCAGACGCAGGATGAGATCATCGAGGGCCGAAGACACCGCCGGGTCGAGACCCGCCGAAGGCTCGTCGAAGAACAGCAGCTTGGGGTCGGTCGCAATGGCGCGGGCAACGGCGGCGCGCTTCAGCATGCCGCCCGAAAGCTCGCTTGGCATCAGATCGCCGAATCCCGACAGATTGACGACCTCCAGCTTCATGCGCGCGATGATGTCCATCGTCTTTTCATCGAGGCGGGTATGCTCACGCAACGGCAGCTTGATGTTTTCGGCGACGCTGAGCGAACTGAACAGCGCCCCGCCCTGGAAGGCGACGCCGATGCGCCGGCGCAGCTCGAGCATCTCCAGCGGGCTGCTGTGCGTGGTGTCGCGGCCGAGCAGACGGATGGTGCCGGCGCTCGGCCGCTCGAGGCCGATCAGGTGACGCAGGAAGGTGCTTTTGCCCGAGCCGCTGCCGCCCATGATGACCATGATCTCGCCGCTCTCGACGCTGAGATCGAGGCCGAACAGCACCTGCGTCTCGCCATAGTGCGCTTCGAGACCGCGAACCTCGATCGCCGGCGGCGGGCGCAGGCTGTGCTGGCGGGCCTTCAGGGTTCGTTGCAGATCGGCGGCGTCCATGCGCATGGGCCTAGCGTGTGACGAGAAGGCCGAAGATCATGTCGGCAACGATGATCGACGAGATGGCGTGGACCACGGCGCGGGTGGTCATGCGTCCGACACCCTCGGCACCGCCGCTGACCAGGGACCCGTTGACGGCGCCGATGATGGCGATCAGGGCCGCGAACAGGACGCTTTTGCTGAGACCGCTGAGAACGTCGTTGGGCGACAGCGCCGCAACGGTGTTGGCGACGTAGGCGGCGAAGGAAATGT
>RFLL01000273.1 GCA_003693905.1 Alphaproteobacteria bacterium | reverse complement strand
CGCTGGTTCGACCGCCGCAACTGCTGCTGCTCGATGAACCCAGCGTCGGGGTCGACCCCGTCTCCCGGCGCGAATTGTGGGAGATCGTGCATGTCCTGGTCGGCGAAGGCATGAGTGTCCTGTGGGCCACGGCCTATCTCGACGAGGCCGAACGGTGCCACGACGTCCTGCTTCTGAACGACGGGCGGCTTCTGGCCGCCGGCCCGCCACGAAGTTTCAGCGCCCGTGTCAGGGGGCGAACATTCGCGCTCCGCGTCGAAAGTGCGGACCGGCGCACCGTTCTGCGCAAGATTCGGAGCCTGCCCGTGGTTGTCGACGCCATCGTCAAGGGGCGCGAAATTCGCGTCCTGACCGCCACGGGTTCGGATGCCGATGCGCTTGTCCAATGCTGTCGCGAGATGTTCGGGACCTCCTTCGATGTCAAGGCCGTCGAGCCGGCATTCGAGGACGCCTTCATCTCGCTACTCAAGGACCGGGAGCCCGCGGACAGGGCCGCAAACACCGCCACGGCCGTTCCCCGCACATCGCACAGCGGAGAGGAAAAGCGGCCGGTTTCCTCCACCGCCCCGAAATTCCCTCGTATCGCGGGCGACGATGGCGATGGGAGCTCGTCTGCGGACACCGTCATCGAGGTTGTCGGGCTGGTACGCAGGTTCGGCGATTTTACGGCTGTGGGTGGCATCGATTTCACCGTCGGACGCGGCGAGATCTTCGGCCTGCTCGGCCCCAACGGAGCCGGCAAATCGACGACGTTCAAGATGCTGTGCGGTCTGCTGCCGCCGAGCGATGGCAAGGCGCTCGTCCTCGGCATCGATCTGCGCCGGGCCGCGGCCGTGGCCCGGAGCCGGATCGGATACATGGCGCAGAAATTTTCCCTGTACGGGAACATGAGCGTGGTGCAGAACCTGCGCTTCTTTGCCAGCGCCTATGGGTTGGATCGCCGTACGCGAGAGCGCAGGATCGAGCAGGAACTCGATGAATTCGGCCTTGCCCCCTATGCAGAGACCGTCAGCGATACATTGCCGCTCGGCTACAAGCAGCGTCTGGCGCTCGCCTGCGCGATCATGCATCAGCCGGGGATACTGTTTCTCGACGAACCGACTTCGGGTGTGGATCCCTTGGTGCGGCGCGAATTCTGGACCCGGATCAATGCCATGGCCGGCACCGGTGTGACCGTCATGGTAACCACCCACTTCATGGAAGAAGCCGAATACTGTGATCGCATCGGCATCATTTATCGTGGCCGGCTGATCGCCATGGGCACGCCCGACGATCTGCGCGAGGCGCACCGCAGCGAAGATCTGGCCAACCCGACGCTTGAAGATGCCTTCGTCAGCCTGATAAAGCGCTACGACCGGGAATACCCGCAATGAACCCACTCCGCCCCGATGAAAACAGCGGCACAGCGGCTGCGCAGCCGTCGTCGATACACGGAAGCGGATATCGAAGACTGCGCATGCGCGGATTGATCCGTAAGGAGACGCTCCAGATTCTGCGGGATCCCAGCAGCATTTCCATCGCCTTCGTGCTGCCTGCGATTCTGCTGCTTCTGTTTGGCTACGGGGTCTCGCTGGATGCCAAGCATGTTCCCGTTGCCCTGGTCATCGAAAATCCAACCACCGAGACCTTCAGCTTCGCCGTTTCCCTGACCAATTCACCTTATTTTGCACCCGTTTTCATGAATTCGCGCCGCACCGCGCAAGAGGCCCTGATCGCCGGCGACGTCAATGCCCTGGTGGTCCTGCGCAGTGACTTCTCGCGCCGGCTGCTGTCCCCCGAGGGCGCGCCGATACAGGTCATCGTGGACGGAACCGACGCCAACACCGCCCGCATCATCGAAGGCTACATGCAGGGCGCGTGGCAGACGTGGCTGCGGCAATATTCGCAGGATCAGGGCCTGTCCCTGAAGCCACCCGTGGTTGCCGAGCAACGCGTCTGGTTCAACGCTGAGGTTCGCAGCCGAAACTTCCTGGTCCCGGGCCTGATCGCCATCATCATGACGCTGATCGGAACCCTGCTTACGGCGATGGTCGTGGCGCGGGAATGGGAACGCGGCACCATGGAGGCGCTCATGGTCACGCCGGTGCGCATAGATGAAATTCTTCTCGGCAAGCTGATCCCGTACTTCATTCTGGGCATGGGCGGCATGGCTCTGTCCGCGGCCATGGCCGTGTGGGTGTTTCATGTTCCGTTCCGTGGCTCCTTCGCCGTCCTTTTTGTCGTGTCCGCCCTGTTCATGCTGAGTGCTCTGGGCATGGGACTGCTCATCTCGACGGTCGCACGCAGCCAGTTCGTAGCCGGACAGGTAGCCATCATCGTCGCCTTTCTTCCCGCTTTCATCCTGTCCGGTTTCCTTTTCGACATTGCAAGCATGCCGCGAGTCGTGCAGTGGATCACCCATGTCATTCCGGCACGCTACTTCGTCTCCGCCTTGCAGACGCTATTTCTGGCCGGAACCGTGTGGCCCGTCGTTCTTTCCAACGGCGGCGCTCTTGTGCTGATGGCCATCGTCTTTCTCGGCCTGACCCGTCGCAAAACGCGCAAATCCCTGGAATAGGACCACCCCTCATGTGGACCCGCATCCGCGCCCTGATCATTAAGGAGTTTCTGGCGGTTTGGAAGGACAGGAAAAGCCGCACCGTCATCATCGGCCCGCCGATCATCCAACTTCTGGTGTTCGGATACGCCGCCACTTTCGACGTGAACCACGTCGCGACCGCAATCTACAACGAGGACACGGGCCTTGCCGCGCGCATGCTCATTGCCCGGTTCGAGGGGTCGCCTACGTTCAGAACCGTTGCCTACATCACCCGGGAGGCGGAGATCGGAACCGTCATGGATCCGAAGGAAGCAAGCCTCGTCGTTCACATCGGCCAGACCTTCTCCCGCGATCTCATGTCCGGTCGACCGGCAAAGGTGCAGTTGATCGTTGACGGGCGCGAATCCAACACCGCCCTGATCGTCCTCGGATATGCAAGCCGTATCATCGCGGACTTCAACGTCGAATGGCTCGAATCGGCGGGCAGGGCTCTGCCTCCGGCCCGCCTTGTCGTACGATCGTGGTTCAACCCGAACCTCAAAAGCCAATGGTTCATCGTACCCGGAATCGTGGCCCTGCTGACGCTGGTGGTCACGACGGTCGTAACGGCGCTGAGCGTCGCGCGCGAACGCGAGGTCGGAACGTTCGAGCAACTTCTGGTCACCCCGTTCCGGCCCTTCGAGATTCTGATCGGCAAGTCGATCCCCGCCCTGGTCATCGGGCTGGCGGAAGGCTCGACCATTATTGCTGTTGCCGTGTTCTGGTTCGGGGTTCCTTTGCGCGGTGATCTGCTTCTTCTCTATGGCGGCCTGTTTGTGTATCTGCTTGCCGTCATCGGCATCGGGCTGATGATCTCGTCGATTTCCAGAACCCAGCAGCAGGCCATCCTGGGGGCGTTCCTTTTCGTCGTGCCGGCCGTCATCCTGTCCGGGTTCGCCACCCCGATCGCCAACATGCCGCCCCTGATCCAGGATCTGACCCTGATCAACCCCATGCGCTATTTCCTGATCATCGTACGGGGAACGTTTCTCGAGGGCCTGCCGGCGGTTCTCGTCTACGAACGGCTGTGGCCTATGGTTCTCATCGCCCTCGTGACACTGGCGGGAGCGGCATGGATGTTCCGCCACCGGATGAACTAGCGGCGCCTTTCATCAGGCGGCCCGGCTCTCCATGGGATTGACTCACGTCAATGATCGCCGCCGGGGCGGTGCCCGATAGTCGATCCGGAATTGCAAAAGGCCTGTCCCGGTGGCCCTGGCGAGTGCTCCCGGGACCGTGCGGACCGGGTTCGAGGAGAACGGAAGTGATCGAAATCATGCCGCAGAGCAGTGGCAACGTGATCGGCATCAAGGCCGGCGGCAGATTGAGCGACGCCGACTACCGGCAGATTCTGATTCCCTGTCTGGAAGAGAGGCTCAAGCAGCATCGGAAACTCAACATCCTGTTCTACATGGACGAAACCTTCACAGGATGGGACCTCGAAGCTGCCTGGGACGACGCCTCCTACGGCCTCAGACACCGGGCGGATTTCGACAGGATCGCCGTGGTCGGAGCACCGCCCTGGGTCGAATGGTGCATCCGGCTGATCGGCTTCCTGATGAAGGGCGAGATCAGGGTGTTTCCCGCCGAGCAGCTCGACCAGGCTTGGGCATGGATCAAGACCACGCAGTGAGAACCGACGAGGGAGAGCCGTCCAATGCATGACAACGAAACCGTTGCCGACCTTCGCCGGCGTCTCGACGACTTCGAGAAGCGCCTGGCTGCAAGGGAAGCGCAAATCGCCAAGACCGGCCCCGTCCCGTCCCGGCACCGTGCCCGGATTGACGAAATGTACGCCAAGGCAGCGGCCCTTCGAGAAAAGATTCAGGGCACCGAAGAGTCGACCTGGGACGTGATGAAGCACGAACTCAAGGAAGATTGGGAGGCCCTGATCAACAGTTTCAACCGTTGGATCATCCACGTCGACGAGGATTTTCAGCGGCGCGGGTCCTGAGAGCGTGCGCCAGGAAAGCGGCGTCCTCTTCGGGAAGCGACGGATTGATCCGCATCCCCGACCCGAATTCGAAGCCCGCAGGCGTGGTCAGGCGGGGCATAATCTGGACGTACCAGTGCAGATACGGCGCCGGTGTCGGTAGTCGCGGGGCCGAGTGGACGACGAAATTGTATTCGTACACGCCGAGCGTACGGCGATAGAGGCCGAGAATGTCGCGCAGAACCATGGCCAGATCGCGCAGATGCGCGTCCGAAGCCGCCCCGAAGCCCGGCGCGTGCGCCAAGGGGATCACCCAGACCTCGAACGGGCTCGTCGCCGCGAATGGAACAAGGGCCAGGAAGTGGTCGCTTCGCCATACCAGGCGCACCTGTTCCGCACTTTCCCGGGCGATGAGATCGCACACGGGGCACCGCCCTTCCTGGGCATGATAGTGCCGGGATCGTTCGACCCGCTCGCGGACGAACGGCGGCACCACATTCAGAGCAACGATCTGGGAATGCGGGTGGCCGATGGATGCCCCCGCATTCCTGCCGCGGTTTCGAAACAGGATCACGCTGTCTGTTCCGGCCTCGCTCATCAGAGTCCGATACCGTGCCCGGCAGGTTTCAAGAACGGCTTGCCCCTCTTCGTCCCTCATCGTCGCCAGATCCAGATCGTGGCGGGGATGCTCGACGATGACTTCGTGGCGCCCGGCGCCGGGGAAGGTTTCATACAACCGGGTTCCGGTTGCTTTTGCAGTTTCCGGCGCGCCCATTTCCACGGCGGGATAGCGGTTCGGCACCACGCGCACCTGCCAGCCGGGCGGGGAGGAACGGGGAACCTCGTCAAGGATCGACGGTAAAAGGTGTTCGTTGCCGGGGCAGAACGGACAGTCGCGGACGAATGGTGGTGCGACGGCCCCCGTGACCCCATTGTTGTCCGCAGGTGCATGTCCGCCCGGCCGGCGGCCGCGCTTCGGTGCGATGATGATCCACGTGCCCGTTATCCTGTCGTGGCGTATTTCGCTCATGGTCCTCTGCGAATCCGGCGCGGGAGATCCCGATCTTCCGATGTCTAGAACTTCGGCGACTCTTTCAATCGGAACACGACCTCGAAGCTGGCGAAAAGGTCCAGGTACTGTTCCATGAGACGTGTCATTAGAAATTTTCTGCGCACGGTTTCGCGGGCCGCCGCCCCCATCCGGCAGCGCAGATCGGTGTCCTTGAGAAGCTGTACGATGCGGGCCGCCGCCTGCTCCACCGTATCGACGAGGAACCCGTTGACCCCGTCTTCGATTTGATAGCGGATGCCGCCGACGTTGCCGCCGATGACCGGTGTTCCCTTCCACATCGCCTCGGTGACGCTGAGGCCGAAGCCTTCGCGGATCGATTTCTGAAGCACGACGGCCGCACGCGTCTGCAATGCATTCACGAGCGCCGTATCCTGATGGGACAGGATGAAAATACGATCATCGCGGCAACTGCACAGGGATTCGAAGACCGTCTGACCTTCCGGATCATCGGTTGCTATATTGCCGAGCAGGACCAGGGTGCAGTCTACTTCCCGGCGCGCCATGCGGTAGGCATCGATCACGCCCTGGGGATCCTTCCAGCGGTCGAAGCGGGCGATCTGGGCAATGATCGGCAGATCGGTCGGAATGCCGTAATGTGCCAGCCTCTCGTCGATCTCGCGCTCTTCGAGGCGGCGGTTCTTGAGGATGAACGGATCAATGGCCGGCATGAAGAAGCGTTGCGGCGTGCGCAATTTCTGCCGGTACTCGGGGATGCTGAGGATCACCGCGTCGTAGCGTTCGATGAACGGTTTCAGATAACTCCACAGTTCGGGGTTGGGGGCGCTGAGATCGACGTGACAGCGCCAGATCCACGGGCTTTGCTTGCGATAGTGCGTGATCAGCGGCAGCGGCTGCGGATCGTGCACAATGATCAGATCGTGATCCAGGTGCGTGCGCAGGGCGTTTTCACATACGACCTCTTCGTAGATGCGCTTCTTTTTCGCACTCAAATTGATGGAATCGCCCTGAAGGGCATTGTGCATCTTCTTGGTGACACTGAAGAAATCCGGCCGCCCCTGGATCACCCGCCATCCGGTCTTGAGCCCTGCCCGGTTCATCAGAAGCGTCAGCGGGGTCAGGATTTCGGCCACGCCGCCGCCGTAGAAGGTGGAATTCACGTTGACCACGTGCAGATCGGACAGGCGGCGGGCCTTGGCCAGCAGACGCTCGACCGCCGCCTTGCCGATCAGCGGTGCATAATCCTCGACCGCGTGTACGGAAGTCTCTTCGATTTCCTCGTCATCGCCATCAACCGCCACGATTTCGTCGGAGATACCGGTATCGCCCATACCCTTTCACCTCCCATTCAGACGGATGTTCCGCGCCACGGAGCGAACTGAACGTCCGCATCCCGGGCACCTTGGCGCTTTGCCGTCGCGGCGTGCGTTGACCCATGTCAATGCCTGAACAGGTGGGCAGGCGTACGCATTTTTCCAGGGAAATCTGCTCTCGCGACGGCGGCCTTGCAGGACCGACGGACCCGGGTGGATGCCATGGCGTTGTCATAAAATCGTTATTTTTCAATGCATTGAGCATTTCCCGCGCCAGACACGACCAAACACCGCGCCCCGGCGGGGGGCTACCGACCGACGCTCGGAGGGGGCAATGAGCGAACCGCCCGTACGAAAGGAGCACGTCTACCCCATCGATCGCTTTCTGCATGCCTGGCAGGGCCGTCTGACGGCGGGAATTTCACCTGCTTCGCTGATGCTCGCCTATTTCGACTGGGCCGTCCATCTTGCCAATTCACCGGGCAAACAAGGTGAACTGGTTCACAAGGCCTGGCGCAAAAGCGTGAAATTCGGCGCCTACCTGGAACGCTTGGCCGCCGGCAAGCAGGAAGGCCCCTGCATCGACCCCCTGCCGCAGGACCGGCGCTTCCAGGCACCGGAATGGCAACAGCCGCCGTTCCTGTTCTGGTATCAGGCGTTTCTGCTGACTCAACAATGGTGGTACAACGCCACCGTCGGCATCGAAGGAGTCAGCGATCATCACCAGGACGTGGTCTCTTTCTGCGCCCGGCAGATGCTCGACCTCTTTTCACCCTCCAACTTTCCGCTGACCAATCCCGAAGTTCTTGCGGTCACGATGAGGAAAGGAGGGATGAACCTCGTCAACGGTTTCCAGAATTTTCTTGAAGACTGGGAACGTACGGTGCTTCAGAAGCCGCCCGTGGGGGCCGAGAATTTCCAGGTCGGCAAGAACGTGGCAATCACGCCGGGCAAGGTGATCTACCGCAACCGGCTGATCGAACTGATCCAGTACGCGCCCACGACCAGAACCGTTTATCCGGAGCCGGTACTGATCATCCCGGCGTGGATCATGAAGTATTACATCCTCGATCTTTCGCCCCACAATTCCCTGGTCAAATACCTGGTCGACCAGGGGCACACCGTCTTCATGATCTCATGGAAGAACCCGACCGAGGAGGACCGCGACCTCGGCATGGACGATTATCTAGAACGCGGCGCCATGCAGGCCCTGGAAGCGGTCCGGACGATCATTCCCGATCGCCGGGTCCACACTGTCGGCTACTGCATCGGCGGCACATTGCTGGCGATTGCCGCCGCCACGCTGGGCCGCGACGGCAAGGACTGGCTGAAATCGGTGACCCTTTTTGCCGCCCAGACCGATTTTACCGAAGCCGGCGAGCTGATGCTGTTCATCGACCAGAGCCAGGTTTCCTACCTCGAAGACCTGATGTGGGATCAGGGATATCTGGATACCAAGCAGATGGCCGGCGCCTTCCAGCTTCTGCGCTCCAACGACCTGATCTGGTCGCGGATGGTTCACGACTACCTGATCGGCGAACGCCGGCCGATGACCGATCTCATGGCCTGGAACGCCGATGCCACCCGCATGCCGTACCGCATGCATTCGGAATATCTGCGCAAACTGTTCCTGAACAACGATCTGGCCGAAGGGCGCTACACCGTCGGCGACAAACCGGTGGCGCTGAGCGACATCCACGTTCCGATCTTTGCGGTTGGTGCCGAAAAAGACCACGTTGCGCCATGGAAATCCGTCTACAAGATCAATCTGCTGTCCGATACCGACGTCACCTTCCTGCTGACCAGCGGCGGGCACAACGCCGGCATCATCAGCGAGCCGGGACACCCGCGCCGGCACCACCGGGTCGCTACCAAGCGCGAAGGCGACCTTTACGTTGCGCCGGATGAATGGGTTGCCAGAACCAAGCCGCGCGAAGGCTCGTGGTGGCCGACGTGGCAGGCATGGCTGGCCAGGCATTCGGGCGCCCGCACCAAGCCCCCTGGCATGGGCAGGGCGAAGGCCGGATACCCGCCGCTGTGTGACGCCCCCGGCACCTACGTTCTTGAAGAATAGCCCCTTCGGAGGCAGGAGACGCTTTCGCGGGATGACGGAACGAAGGGGCCTCCGGCGACCCGCTTACCCGGCCTTGCGGCCTTTGATGGCAGCCAGGGTGCGGGCGATCCTGTCCTGGGCCCGCCTCAGATCGTCGGTGGTGCCGGCCATGAACACGCGCCCCGAAGCGCCCATCATCTGGATGTCGACGATGGTCGCCGCGGGCGCGGCCTTTTCGGCCTCGTTGGCGGCCACGGCGGCGAACAGCGCCGGCGCCATCTCGTAGAGCAGCAGCGACTGTCCGGGCAGAATCATCGAGGCGTTGCGCATCCGGTCGAGGATGATCGCGTGCTGATCGGCAATGTTTTCGATGATGTCGTTGAACAGTGTCACCGGCGCCAACTGGTCGCTGGCCTTGGCCCCGATGCCTTTCAGAATCGCCGCACCGGCGGCGTCAATGACGCCGCGATCGCGCGCATGCAGCTCAAGCAGGCCGAACTGCCGCTCGGTGAAGAGGATGCCCGGCTCCATGTCCGGTGCGGCCTTGAGCGCGAGATCGACGATGCGGTGAATGGCCAGCGCCGGGGCGACCTCGATGATCAGGCTGTGTTCGCCCTCGAACGGCGGGTAGCCGCGCGCGCGCATCGGCGTCGTCAGATAGGCCGCAAACTGCGGTTGCAGATCCTCGATCGGCAGATACACCCGAAGCTCGGTCATCCTCGCTCCTCACACATGGCCGGAAACGTTGCGATCGGCATCCCCGCCGCCGGGCATGCCCGCCGGGCGGACACGCCTTCGCAAAGGCGAATCGGCCCCAGCGCGACGAATCCGCACGCGTCCGTGCCGGCCTACCTGGACTTGGACACCGCCGAAGCGAAGTGCTTGCCAAGATCCTGATGCGGCCGCGGGATGACATGGACCGAAACCAGCTCGCCGATCTGGTTGGCGGTTTCCGCCCCGGCTTCGGTCGCCGCCTTCACCGCGCCGACATCGCCATTGATGATGACCGAGACGAGGCCGTCACCGACCTCTTCACGGCCGATGATGGTCACGTTCGCCGCCTTGACCATGGCATCCGCAGCGGCCAACGCCGCCACGTAGCCCTTGGTTTCGATCATGCCGATTGCCTGATTGGACATGGCTTATCCTCCGATTCCTGTCTCGTTCGTCCCAAATACCCCAACCCCGACCGGCTGGTGCCCTCAGCGCCTGCGCGACGGGGGAACCTCGTCCAACGACCCGATGATCAGGGCATCGACCGGCGCCCTGATCTTGTCGAAATATCCGGCCGCAACCGAACCCTGGGTGATCAGCACCTGCTCGCCGTCGCCGCAACCGAGCGGGTCGAAGGCGATGATGTGCGATCCGTTCTCCAGTTCGACCTCCAGCAGCGCGCCCTGGGGCAGCGTCGCCACCCGCTTGGTCGCCCAGTAGCGTCCTTTGACGCGTCCTCTCACCATCACTCCATCCTCTCGATCTCGATCCCGCGCTGGCGGATGCGGTCGCGGGCCAGCGGCGTAAAGCGCACGCGCCGGCCGATGACGAGCCTGCTCGTCCCCGGCGGCAGGGCGTCGATCTGCCGTTCCGAAACGAGGCCGGCCGTGAACTGCGCCACTGCACCGCCCGCCGGCGCGCCCGGACGGCCTGATGGCAGCGGTGAAGCGGCCCCCACGCCGCTGGCGTGAAGGCGAAAGACCCAGCGGCCGGATTCGATTTCCTGGCGGGTGCGCCCGTCCTTGGCGAGCTCGAGAAGCCGGTGCACGAAGGCCATGAGCTCGGCATCGGAGCGGATCGACACCACCTCCTCGCGGACCTGCGGCCGTGGTGTGGTCGGCGCGAAGGCGCCGCCCAATGATCCGCGCAAACGACCGATCTCCTCGGCCAGGGCTTCGCGTATCAATGACCGCAGCAGCGCCGGATTGACGGGGTTCACGCGAGCCGCCTCCCCCTACTGCGCCCCGAGTGCGCGCAACGCCTCTTCGGCGGCGCCGCGCGCATTGCGGACCTCGGCCTCGTCGCCGGAGATGTAGACCCGACCGTTGGCCCCGATCATGCGGTAGTCGACGATCTTGATATTGGCCGCCTTCTCCGCCTCGTTGGCGGCGATGATGGCGTAGGACGCCGGGCGCATTTCCAGCACGAACAGCGATTCCCCGCCCAGGATCATCGAGCCCAGCTTGTTGCGATTGATCAGAAACGCATGCTGGTGATCGATCCGGGTGATGATCTTCGAGGCAAGAATGGTGGGCGTGGTCACATCTTCGGGCCGCGCGCCAAGGGCATCGAGCACCGCTTCGGCCGAGGCTTTCACCTCTGCGGTCGACCGGGAATGGAATTCGAGATAGCCGAACTGGCGTTCGACCACCAGAATGCCGGCCTTCACATCGGCATGCTTGAGCGCGATATCGGTCAGGCCCTCGATATCGAGGCCGGGGGCGACCTCGATGATCTGCGCCGCCATGTTGGCGCGCGGCAACGACCCGCGCATCCACGATGCAATATAGCACAGGGTTTGCGGCTGCAACTGGTCGATGAAAATGAAAGAGCGCAGTTCCGCCATGGCCTACTCTTTGAGCGCGGCACGCAGTTCTTCGATGATGATGCGGCGAATCTCTTCGCGCAGCTCGGCCCCCGAAATGATGGTTCCACCCGTACCATCACCGGGCGCCCGGCGCGCCGCCGACACGGGGGGACGACCGGCCGGCGCGCGCGAGCTGCCCGGCACCCCGTCCGCCGGCGCCTCCGGCAGAGGGCCGGCAAACCTGAGCCGGGTCGCGGAAAAGTCTCCCATCACCTCCCCCGGATCCTTGTGATAGGCGATCCGGGTCCAGTTCACGAGATGCTGCGGCCCGATGTTCTCTCCCACCGAGGAGCGGCCGAAGAAACCGGTACCGATGGTGAACGACGGCGACAGGTTGGTGGCAAAGCCCGCCGCCCCCTGGCTGCACGGGGCGTTGACGACGACCCGGTAGACCTCGACGGCGGCCGAATAATCCATGATGACCTGGGTCTCGTTGGCGTGGATGGCGGCGGAATGTCCGGCCCCGGCCATCCGCAGCATGGCGCGGGCCTGCGAAAATGCCTGTGCCCGGCCATGGGCAACATAAAGGCCGAGCACCGGGCACAGCTTTTCCTTCGACAGCGGCTCGTCGACCCCGATCAGGTCGATCGGCGTCACCAGGATTCTGGTTTTCGGCGGCACCCGCAGCCCGGCCTGGGCAGCAATCCAGGTCGCATCGCGACCGATGGCTTCAACATTGAAGCCGCGCTCGTGAAAGAGATAGCGGCGCAGGGCGTCGCGCTCATCCCCGGAGCAGACGTAGGCGCCGGCGCGTTCCAGTTCGCGCCGCAACTGCTTTGCGATGTCAGCAAGCGTGATCAGAACCGATTCGTTGGTGCACAGGATCGAATTGTCGAAGGACTTCGACTCGACGATGCGCTGCGCCGCCAGTTTCAGGTTGGCCGAGCCGTCAACGAAGACCGGTGCATTGCCGGGGCCGACGCCGATGGCCGGATTGGTCGAGGAATAGGCTGCCCGCACCATAGCCGTCCCGCCGGTGGCCAGAATGACATCGGTCTTTTCCGAACGCATGAATTCCTCGATCAGAGGGATGTCGGGCTGCTCGACAACCTGAACGACGGCTTCCGGCGCGCCGGCCTTCTCCGCCGCCCGGGCCAGTGTGCGCGCCGCATCGACGCAGCATTCGCGGGCCGCCGGATGCGGGCTCATCACCACCGCATTGCGCGTCATCAGGGCAGACAGCACTTTGAAATAGACGGTCGCGATCGGATTGGTCGAGGGGACCAGGGCAAAGACGACGCCGGCCGGGCGCGGCACCTCGACGATCTTGGCCACCTCGTCGATACGCGGATTGACGAAATCCCAGTCGCGGTAATGCTCGACCAGCGGCACGCTCGACAGCTCGTTCTTGATCTTCTTGTGGGCGGCAACGCCGAACCCGGTTTCCTTGACAGCCCATTCGGCGTATTCGCCGGCCTTGTCGAAGGCGACGCGGGCGACCGCCGCGGCGATCGCCTGGGTGGTATCGCGGTCGTAGCGACGAAACACCTCCGCCGCCCACCGCGCACGCTCCAGCATCAGCTCGGCCCGGGCGCGGCGCGCAGCCAGCGTGTGCGAGATATCGACGAGATTGCGGATCGCGGCGTCCATCACGCACTCTTGCGTCTGGCGGTGCCGAAGACTTCCCGGCGCGCCTGCCCGATCGCCACCTCGACGCGCTGGAGCAATTCCTCCGACAGCGCCTGGGTCATCAGAATGCCCGGCTTGAACTGGAGAACCCTCGGATCGAGGGTCGAGAAGATCGCCCACACGCCGTTGCGGTAGAGATGCTTCATGACCGGCTTGGCGCCTTCGGGATGATCGAATTCCAGCCCCATGATGACGCCGTTCTGGCGGATGCCGACGAAGAAGTCGGGATAAAGCGCCATGATCTCGTCGAGGCCGGCGCGGATGAAGTTGGAGATGTAACGCACCATCGAGGCGACCTCGGGGCGCTGGACGATTTCCAGCACCTTGAGGGCGACGATACAGCCGAGCTCGGCCCCGCCCATGGTCGACATGTGCCCGAACCCGTCCTGCGACAGCCAGCCGGCGCGTTCCTTCGACACCACGGTGCAGGCGATCGGATACATGCCGCCGGAAATGCCCTTGCCGGTGACCAGAAGGTCGGGCACGACGCCGTATCTGGTGATGCCCCACATCTCGCCGGTGCGCATCAACCCGGTCTGCACCTCGTCGGCGATGTAAAGCGCATCGTACCTTTCGCACAGCTTCTTGACCGCGGGCAGATAGCCCTCGTGCGGCATGGGAAAACCGTAGGTGGCGGGGATCGTCTCCATCAGCACGGCGGCGACATCGCGCCCCTTCAGCGCATCTTCCATCGCGTTCAGATCGTTGAAGGGGACCTGGATGAATTCGCCCTTCGTGTCTTCGGACAGAAACAGCTTGGAGAACCGGGAATCGCCCGCCTTGACGGCGAGACCGGTGTGCCCGTGATAGGCCTTGATGATCGAGACGATCTTGCGCTTTTTCATCGCGTTGCGGGCGGTCTTGATGGCGATGTCGATCGCCTCGCCACCGCCGGAGCCGTAGATCGTGTATTGCAGATCGCCCGGCGTGCAGGCGGCCAGCGCCTCGGCCAGCGCAGTGCGGGCCAGCGAGGGGAAGTGATGGTTGCCCATGTCGAAGCGCTGGGTGGCGGTGTTCAGCACCTCGATCAGTTCGGGATGGCGGTGGCCGATATTGTAGGTGCCGCCGTTCAGATGAACGTCGATCAACCGCCGCCCGTCCATGTCGTACAGGAAATAACCCTCGCGGCGGTCAATGACGAGATCGACCCCCATGTCCTGCCACGCCTGGGTCTTACCCGGGTTCCAGAAGGTCTTGGAACGCTCCAGAAATTCCAGCTTTTCAACGCTCACGACAGGTCTCCTCAGGTCCTGTCATCATGCCGGCCGGGACCGCGGGCGGCTTGACACCCGGCCGGGTCGACTTGACAGCGCATCACCGGTCCCGGTCGGCCGGATTTATTAACCAAACCTGGTCAGGTAATCCTCCGCCAGTTCGCAGGACACGCGGGTAAATTCCGGCCCCATTTCCTGCGCGAGCTCGGTTTCGGAGTGAGAGCCGATCCACGCCAGCAGGGCCATGCGCCGCAACATGATGAAGGTCGGGATCTCGTCGATGTCGGCCTGATCGAGGTTGCGCACCGGCAGATAGCCTTCGAGCCAGTAACGGGTCAGCTCCGGTACCTGGGGGTTGTCCTCGAAGAACGAAAAGGCGGTCGCCAAGTCGTAGAGGTACCAGCCGAAACCGCAGTCGTCGAAGTCGATGACCCGGGTCGAATCGCCGCTCACGAGCAGGTTGGCCAGCCGCAGGTCGGCATGGATGAGACCGTAACGGTGCGGCCCCATGCCGTAGGATTCGAGACGGCGGCGAATGGTATCCTGCTGCCGGGTCAGGATTTCCTCGCGTGCCGGATCCATCGCCGGGGCCGCACGCCAGTCACCCCAGTAGGGATGCGCCCCCAGGATATGCTCGTAATCCCAGGTCAGCCGCTCGAACGGCTGCGGGCGCGCCCAGGTTTCGGAATGGCGGTGGATCCTGGCGGTGATCTCCCCCAGGCGGATGAACGGCTGGCGCAGGTCATGCGCCTTCTCGTCCGGCTCCTCGCCTTCGATGAACTCGAACAGCACCATGTGCCGAGGGGTGGGCAGAGCGTCGATGCGCCCGATCTGGATGATTTCGCCGTCGCGCCCGGGGATCGCGTGCGGCGTGATGACACCGCCTTCGGTGCGCAACGCCTCAAGCCAGGCCAGCTCGCACTCGATGGCGCGCCTGGAATGATATCCTTCGCGGTGGATGCGCAGAATCGTCCTGCCACCGGACGGGGTCTCGACCAGATAGGTCGCGTTCTCCGACAGGTTGATCAGGCGCGCCGTCGCCCCCGCCTCGAGATCCCACAGGGACAGCGAGGCGTTCGCCAGGCGGGCGAGAGTGGCGACCAGCGCATCGTGGCTCATCGTCATCGTATCGGTGCTCATACGACCCTCCGCCGTTGCGGGCGTTGTTCATGGATGCCGGCATCGGGCGCGGGGCCGGCGAGCGCCCCCCGCGCGCGGTGCCGGGTCTGGAATCAGGCTTCCTGCAATGCCTCCAGGGATTCGGGCAGGATCTGCCCTCCGTCGACGACGATCGTCTGGCCGGTGATGTAGCCCGCTTCGTCCGAGGCCAGGAACAAGGCGGTATTGCCGATGTCCTCGACCGTGCCCAGGCGCTTGAGCGGAATCGAAGCCGCCATGGTGTCGAGATAGTCCTGGCCCAGGCCCTGAAGCCCCTCGGTCATGATGTTGCCGGGCAGCACCGCGTTGACGGTGATGTTGTATTTGGCCAGCTCGATGGCCGCGGTGCGGATGAAGCCGAGCTGCCCGGCCTTGGAGGCGCCGTAGTGGGTCCAGCCGGGATAGCCGGTGATCGGCCCGGTGATCGACGAGGTGATGACGACCCGCCCTTTGCCGCGTTTGCGCATCGCCGGCACCGCCGCCTTGACCGACAGGAAGGTGCTTTTCAGGTTGGTGTCGAGAACCGTATCCCAGTCCTCCGGCGCCATGTCGAGGATCTTGGCCTGCGGAAAGATGCCGGCGTTGGAACACAGGATGTCGAGACCGCCGAAGGCTTCTTCGGTCCTGGCGACCATCCGCTGCACGTCGTCCCACTGCGAGACGTCGGCCAGACAATAAGCGGCACTGCCACCGCCGGCCTTGATTTCCTCGACCGTTCCGGCCGCCGCCTCCTCGCCGCGGGCGACGATCATGACGTTGGCACCGTGTTTGGCGAACACGCGGGCAATGCCTTTGCCGATGCCCTTGGAGGCCCCGGTCACGATGACGCTGCGGCCTTTGATCGAACTCAGCATGTTTCTGTCCTCCCGATATTCCGATTGAAGTGCTGCGCTCTTTTGTTGCAACCCGTCATCGGTGCTCAGTCCTCCGCACCGGCACTCATGGCGGCACGGCGGCGGTTGCTCCACACCACGAACGCGGTGCCAAGGCCGATCAGAATGACCGAGCCGACAACGCTCAACGTGCCCACGGCCGGCACCAGCGGCGAATAGCCCGAGACCATCTTGGCGTAGAGCCATTCCGGCAGGGTCAGATCGGCGCCGGTCGTGAACAGGGACAGCGGGAAATTGCCCCACGACAGAAGAAACGCGAACAACCCTGCCGATACGATTCCGGGCCACAGCAGCGGCAGCGTAACCTCACGCAGAACCTGCCAGGTGCTGGCCCCCATGTCGCGCGCCGCCTCCTCCAGCGCAGGGTCGAAGGAATAGGCGCGAATGGCCACGATCAGAGTGGCGATCGGCGCGATCCAGACTAGATGCGCAACAATGGCGGTCTTCCAGGTCGGGATGATCCCGACCGCGTTGAACCACATCAGCAGCGCCAGGCCGAGCACGGTCTGGGGAAAGAAGATCGGCAACAGGATGAATTTCTGAAATGCGCCGCGAAAGCGCCACCGGTAGCGCGCAAACGCCAAAGCACCGAAAAACCCGACCACCATGGAGATCACGGTGACGACAATGGCGATTTTCAATGACGTCGTCAGAAGATCAGCCACCGTCGGTGACGCGAAGGCCTTCTCATACCACTGGAAGGTATAGCGACGGATCGGGAACGTCAGATAACGTGCCTTGGAAAACGATGCGAATGTGATCGCCGCCAGCGGCAGATAGAGAAAGACGATCAGGGTCACGCCGTAACATAAAAGGGCGATGCGAATGGACCGGGGATGATGCATGGCCTTACCCCCGCCGTCCCATGATGCCGTCGAGGTCGACCCGCGACAGGGCAAAGAACGCCAGTGATCCGATGATCAGAATGAGAATCATCGCCAGGGCAGAGCCCAGCGACCAGTTCTGACCGAAGGTGAAGGCGGCCTCGATTTCGTCGGCCATGACGATCACCGCCTGACCGCCGAGCAGTTTCGATTCCGCCATCGCACCGGCGGCCAGCACGAACGTCAGCAACGAACCGACAACGATGCCCGGCATCGCCAGCGGCAAGTCGATCTCGAAAAAGATCCGCGTGCGCGAAGCACCGAGGTCGCTGGCCGCCTGGCGCACCTCTTCCGGCACCATCGAGATTCCCTGCACCAGCGGAAACAGCATGAACGGAAAATAGACGTAGACGAGGCCGAAGACGATCACCGGCACGTTGTACAGCCAGCCGTCGATATCAATACCGGCATAGGTGCGCAGGTATCCGCTTATCAGACCTCCTTTCATAAGGGTCAGGACCCAGCCGAACAGACGGATGTTCTCGGACACGAACAGTGTCACCACGACGGCGATGGTGATGATCAGGGTGAACTTCTTGAAAATCTTGGCCATCGCATAGGCGAGCGGATAGCAGATGACGAACAGCGTTACCGTGGCCATCGCCGCCATGCCCAGCGCCCATCCCAGCGAGCGGTAATAGCCCTGGGTGAAGAAGATGCGGTAGTTCTCGAAGCTCGGCATGTGAAGCACGTCGAACACGCGCGGCGGCATGATTGAAAACACCGCAACCACGATCAGCGGCGCAACGAAGATCAGCACCATCAGGACACTCAGCGGCAGCGCGCTGAGCAGACCCTGTCTTTCCTCGATGCGATCCATGTCAGCTCCGTTCCACCTCACGAATCAAATGCACGCTGTCGATGTCCCAGCCGATCAGAACGTCGTCGCCAAAGGATCCGGCGAAGCGATCCTCACGCAGCTTCTCCACCGTGATCACGCGACCACCGCCGACATCGACCTCGTACTGCATTCGCGATCCGAGCGAGAAATCGTTACCCATCCGGCCTTTGAGAACGCAGTCGGCGGCATCCCCGGGAGTCAGGAAACGGGCGAATTCCGGCCGCACCATCAAGGTGGCGCGCTCGCCTTCGGCGATATCGAGACGGGCGCCGTTGACCGACATATCCACGCCGAGCGCCCGAAACCGCCCGTCGCCCAGGCCCTCGACATCGAACAGGTTGACCTCGCCCATGAATTCGGCGACGAAGCGGCTTTTCGGGCTGGCATAGATTTCGTCGGGTGCCGACCTGGGCGATCGAACCGGTGCGCATGATGGCGATGCGATCGCTCATCACCATCGCCTCTTCAAGGGAATGGGTGATGTAGACGAAGGTCTTGCCGGTCTGCCGGTGAAGCTGCTTCAGCTCCTTCTCCAGCGCCTTGCGCAGACGATAGTCGAGCGCCGACAGCGGCTCGTCGAAGAATAGGATTTCCGGATCGAAGGCCAGCGCCCGGGCCAGTGCGACACGCTGGCGCTCGCCGCCCGAACACTGCATCACGCCCTTGCCGTAGTAGTCGCGCGGCAGATGCAGCAGGTCGAGCAGCTCGTTGGCCCGCGCCCGGCGGCGGCGTTCATCGACGCCGCGTATCTTGAGCGGAAACTCGATGTTCTGGCCGACCGTGCGGTGCGGAAACAGGGCCAGAGATTGAAACACCATACAGGTCGGGCGCTTGTTCGCGGGCACCCGATTTATGACCTTGCCGTCGAGGTAGATGAGACCTTCGCTCGGTTCATCCATTCCGACCAGAAGTCGGATCATCGTCGTCTTGCCGCTGCCCGACGGCCCGACGATGGTCAGAAACTCGCCGTCATAAATGTCGAGATTGATGTCGTGCAGCGCCGTGAACAAACCGAAGCGTTTGGTAACGTTTTCCAGACGCAGAACGACCGGGGGCGCCATGGTGCCGCGCGCTCCAATACCGCTGTTATGTGACAATCGAAGTCAACCGCGCACTTGCGTTGCGTCGCCGCGGCCGGAGCCGGCGGGTACCCCCGCCGGTTCCGGACCGCGCCCGCATCACGCCTTACGAACGTTTGGCCGCATTGTAGAGTTCGTTCAGCCTGTTGTAATCGACGACGATCTGATAATCGACCGAACGCTCCATTTCCTCGGGCAGGGAATCCCACTGGATCGCGTCAAGTTCGTCCTTGTCGAACAGGGCCATGACCTTGGGGTTGGCCATCTGCGTAACCGGATTGTAGGTACCCTCGGCAAAGGCGACGACCTTGCAGATTTCCGGCTGCTGGACGAATTCCAGGAAATCCTCGGCCAGCGGCGTCGGATCGGGATTGTTCACGGCCGATGTCACTTCGACCCAGACCACCCCGCCCTTGCCGTTGACGGGCCCGGATTTCGGCGTAATGCCGCGGACCTGCGTCTGGCCGTCGAAGCGTGCCGGCGAAGCGGTATAGGTACCGCCGGTGAAATAGGCGTCGATCTCGCCGTTGATGAGCGCCGTGTTCATGCCCACCAGGTCGTCGGTCAACAGCTTCGCACCGTCGAAAATCGCCTTGGCCACCTTGGAGAACTTGGCGAAATCGGATTCGCCGAGCGGCGCAAACGGGTTCAGATCCGCCGCCATGCACATGTGCATGATGTTCCAGTTGTCGTACGTGAGGACGCCGTAGCGCCCCTTCATCTTGGGGTCGAGGAACAGCTTGTAGCCCTGATCCTCGGCCATCTGGCGCGAGATCTTGTCGGTGTTGACGACGAACGAGAACGGCCCGAAGCGCTGCACCATGCCGATCAGCTCCTTGCCCGATTCATCGAGCGCGAGCGGATACGGCCCCTGGAATTCGGGCAGCATGAGATCGAAATAGGGCTCGAAGCGGGCCCGGTTCAGCGGCTTGATGAGGCCTTCGGGGTAAAGCTGGTTGCGCGCCCACGGCTGGTTGACGTTGATCAGATCCCAGACGTTGACCTCGCCCGCGCGCAGCTTGTTGATCATGTCCGGATCGGACGTGCCGCTTTCTGCCCGGACCCGGCTGCCGGGATGCTTGGCCCGGAACGGGCCGAGAACGTCGTCGGTGTTGTAGCCTTCCCAGCACAGGATGTTCAGTTCGTTCTCGCGCCCGGCCCATGACCGGCGCGGACCTGCGAGTGCCGCCAGGCCGGCCACGGCAGCCGTGCCCTTCAAAAAGGTTCTGCGATTGACCATGTTCCTCCCTCCGTTTTTTTGGTTGACCCGCGGGGGGCGCCCATCGGCCGCAAGTGCCGGACGTCCGGCCACGCGTTCGCCGGAGACAAATATCGAGCGAGCGTTCAACTATCGGGAGGAAATAGAATCCGGCGCTTGACACCGCGCAACACAAGTTTGACACGGTTTCGCAGCAGAACCGGTTTTGCGCCGCACAATTTCCGTGGCGTCGTCTTGTTCCGTGACGCCGTCCCGGGCGCGCGACTCAGCCCTGACCTTGGAAGTGGAGCCGGCGGTAACGCTGCGGCGACATCCCGGTCCACAGCCGGAAGGCGCGGGAAAACGCCGACAATTCAGAATAGCCGAGCGACAGCGCAATCTCGGTCAGCGGCAGATCGGTGGAACTGACATAGCGCAGCGCCAGCTCCTGCCGCGCCGCCTTGAGCAGGTCGTTGAAGGCGACGCCGTATTCCTTCAGCCGCCGTTGCAGGGTCCACGGCGACATGCCCAGGCTTTCGGCCACGTCCTTCAGGGTCGGGGCGGCGTCGCCGAGATTGAGCTTGATGTGCTGCCGGATCGAGGTCACGAAATCTTCCGGGTTGAGCCGCAGCGAGCGGCGCTCGGCCAGGAACGGCTCGATCACCGAGAACAGATAGGGAT
>RFLL01000272.1 GCA_003693905.1 Alphaproteobacteria bacterium | reverse complement strand
GCGCAAGGTTGCGAAGAAGGCCAAGAAGGCGACCAAGCGCAAGGTTGCGAAGAAGGCCAAGAAGGCGGTCAAGCGCAAGGTTGCGAAGAAGGCCAAGAAGGCGACCAAGCGCAAGGTTGCGAAGAAGGCCAGGAAGCCGGCCAAGCGCAAGGTTGCGAAGAAGGCCAAGAAGCCGGCCAAGCGCAAGGTCGCGAAGAAGCGGGCCAGGAAGTAGACCCCGCGGCAGAACCGGATCTGCCGGGTCCGTCCGGCCGGATCGAGGACAAGTACGATTCGCGCCCGTGTCGATCGGCGCCAAGCGAGTGCGTGATTGCCGCGTGCAGGATGAACGGGGGCAGGTATGTCCCCGTTATCCTTTCCCCGGGTTCTTCTTTCCCCGAAGCCCCTTCCGTTTCTTCGCACCGTTTCCCCCCGGGCCGTCTTTCCGACCGGGTTGATGTCGCACGCAAGGGCGGCGAAAGTGGGAGGCGGTGGAGGGCTTGCGCGGTGCCCGGCAATCCCGCATATGCCGGGTATGAGTTGAACGGATAGTGCCGTTGCAGCGATCAGAAAGGATGCGGTTTTTCTTCTACGGTTTGTTGGCCGACCGGGACGTTCTGGAGCTGGTGCTCGGGCGACCGGTGACCGATTGGCCGCCCCCGCGGGCGAAGTTGCCCGGATACCGGTTGGCGCGACTGCGCGGCGAGACGTTCCCGGTCCTTGTCCCTGCCTCCGGATCGCATGTGCCGGGAATTGTCGTCGATGATCTGAGCAAGGCCGATGTGGACCGGATCCTGTTTTTCGAATCGGTGGAATATGCACCGACACCGGTGACGGTCATCCTCGAAGAAGGCGATCGACCGCTCGGTGCGCAGGCCTTCCTTCCGACGGCCCGGGGCAGCCTCGATGATACGCCGTGGCGTCTTGAGGACTGGCAGGCCCGGCACAAACCGGCGGCCCTTGAGGAGGCGGCATTGTGGATGGCCCTTTACGGCCACCTCGGCGCGGCCGAGGCCGATCGCCTGTGGGACGAAGCCGTGGCGCGCGGTCGCTCGATCGCTGATATGGTTGCCGAGATTACCGCTCGCAGATCGCGCACGCGGCGCTGATCGCTCCCGTGCGAATTTGGCCGGCCGGCTTTTATCCGGCGCGGCGGACGTGTTCGCACCGGGTGGAAGGCGCTCTTCCGCCCTCGCCATATCGGCGCTGCGGGGGTATTCTTCTTTTTCTCATAACTCATTGTATTGCAAATATTAAACGCGAGGTGAAAGGTGACCCGGATTCCGCGCACGGATGAACGCCGACTGTGGGACAGCCTGATGGAAATGGCGCGCATCGGCGCGACACCGGGGGGCGGCGTCGGACGCCTTGCGCTCACCGATCTCGATCGCGAAGCACGCGACCTGTTCGTCCGCTGGGCTGAAGACGCCGGATGTACGGTGCGCATCGACCGCATAGGCAACATCTTCGCCCGTCGTTCCGGCGGCGACGAGTCGTTGCCGCCGGTGATGACCGGAAGCCACCTCGACACGCAGCCCCTGGGTGGCAGGTTCGATGGCATTTTCGGCGTTCTTGCCGGGCTCGAAGTCGTGCGTACGCTCAACGATGCCGGCATCGCCACCCGCCATCCAATCGAGGTCGTGGTGTGGACCGACGAGGAAGGGGCCCGGTTCCGCGCCGGAACCGCGGGATCGAGCGCGTTCACCGGTCTGCGCTCCGTCGATGACATGCTCGCCCTGCGTGATCCCGACGGCAAAACGCTGGGGGCGGAACTGGCGCGGATCGGCTATGCCGGCAATGCACCGGTCGGCGGCATGGCCGTCGCCGCCTTCTTCGAGGCGCATATCGAGCAGGGGCCGATTC
Organism: Alphaproteobacteria bacterium; assembly: GCA_003693905.1. Taxonomy (GTDB): domain Bacteria; phylum Pseudomonadota; class Alphaproteobacteria; order Kiloniellales; family J153; genus J153. The sequence goes on along the minus strand of RFLL01000272.1, from coordinate 1,966 downwards.
TGGAGGCGGAAGGGACGACGATCGGCGCGGTACAGGGGGCGCAGGGGCAGCGGTGCTTTCTCGTCACCGTCGAGGGCGAGGAAGGGCACGCCGGCACCATGCCGATGGATCGGCGCCGTGATGCCCTGCTTGGTGCGGCGCGCATGGTCGATGCCCTCAATGCGATCGCTTTCCGGCACCGGCCGATGCCGGTCATCACGGTAGGGTCGCTGCGTGTGCGCCCGGATTCGCCCAACACGATTCCCGGTGCCGTTACCTTCACCATCGACAGCCGCCATCCCGACGATGCCACTCTCGATCGCGTCGGTGCCGAGATGCGGAGCACGTGCGAGGATATCGCCCGCGATCTGGATCTGGCACTGGTCATGACCGAGACCTCGCACCGCGCCTCGGTGAGCTTCGATCCGGACTGCGTCGAGGCCGTGCGCCGGGCGGCGGCGCGGCTCGGCCACACATGCCGCGACATTTATTCCGGCGCCGGACACGATGCCTGCAACATGGCCCACATCACGCCGACGGGCATGATTTTCGTGCCGTGCGAGAAGGGCATCAGCCACAACGAAAAAGAAAACGCCCGGCCGGAGGATCTGGCTGCGGGCGCCGACGTTCTGTTGCATGTGCTGGTGGAACGCGCCGGCGCCGGGGCCGCCTCGCCAGGTGCGAGCACCGTCTGATCCGAGCGCCTATTCGCTCCACATGCGCAGCAGGTTGGAGTGGGTCTTGAACGCAAGGTCTGTTTCTTCGGCGTCGGGGGCCAGCGTGGCGATCTTTTCGCGTAGCCGGTAGATGTCGAACAGGATTTCGCGCCGGGCCGGATCGCGGACATAGCTCTGGATCCAGCTTACGGCGGCCAGGCGTACGCCCCGGGTCACCGGCTCGACCCGGTGCAGGGTCGATGACGGGTAAACCACGGCGGCCCCGGCCGGCAGTTTGACCTGTTGTTCGCCGAACGGGCTGGCGATGGTCAGTTCACCGCCTTCGTATTCGTCCGGGGCATTGAGAAACACGGTGATCGAGACGTCGCTGCGGACCTTGGGATGGCCGCCCATGAGGGCATCGTCGACGTGCATCCCGTACTGCATGCCGACTTCGTAGCGGCTGATCAGGAACGGACGGATAGTGTGCGGCATCGCGGCGCGCTGAAACATCCGGTTGCGCTTGAGCGCGTTCACGATCAGGGTTTTGGCTTCCTGCGCTCCCGGGGCTTCCTTGTCCAGTTGCAGGTTGTGCTTGACCCGCTTGGCCCGATAGCCGGCGGTCAGTCTGCCGTCCTTGAAGGCGCCGTCGCCGATAAGAGCGTGGATCTTTTTCAGCTCCGTCCAGTCCAGGACGTCCGGAATGCATACCAGCATGCATCGTCCCCCGCTTCAGCTTCAGCCCTTGACCTGAACCCAGGTCCCGTCATCGGCGCGGCAGGCGACCCCCGTGCGCGTGGCCAGTTTGCGCTCCACGATCACGGTTTCGCGATATTCGCGGCAGAAATGCCCGCTTTTGATCCGGAATGTGCGCAGCGGCGTGATCGCTCCGGAGCGACCGGTCCGTTCATTGCGCCACAGGTATATTTCCTCGCTGGGCCGTGTTTCCAGCGTCTCCTGCAGGGCCACCCGGGCCAGTTCCGCATCGGAGGGGGCAAGGCGCTCGAACAGGGCGCCGTGTGCCGCACTCTGAGGTTCTTTCCAGGTCTGGGCCGGTGCCGGCCCGGTGCCGGTAGCGAACAAAAGCAGCGCCAGGCCGGCCGGCCTGAACATCACCCGCCGCGCGCGCCTCATTGCCAGCCCTTGGCGATAGCGGCCGCCTCTTCATCCTTGCTGAGGTCGGGCCCGACCTGTTCCAGGCCGCCGAAGCCGCTGCCGGAGCTCGATGAGCCGGATTTGCCGGACTTTCCGCTCTTGCCGGACGAGCCCGATTCACCGCTTTCACCGGATTCGCCGCTTTCGCTTTCACCGGATTCGCCGCTTTCGCTTTC